>NZ_JBQCDF010000285.1:0-20116 GCF_051961495.1 Cytophaga sp.
ACAAATGATTGTCGAACATCATCCGATGTAATAAAAGAGCGCAGTTTAGCATCTTTAATAACCATCTTTTCAATACGAGGGCGCAAGGATAATACTTTTTCAAGCTCTTCACCCGCGACACCTTCTGAAATAACTTTCTTACGATACCTTGCCAGGTATTCCTCCATGCCTTCAACCATGCCAAGGAAGCTTGTTTCAGCAGTGTTGGGAACATATGAAAATACAGTATTCTCTATATCGTAATCAATGGCTTCAAGTATCTGAGGAGTTAATATCTTACCAAGCTGCTTACGTTCCTGGTAGATCTGCGGGTCTGAGCCACGCGAAAAATAAATACGTTCAAAGCTGCACGATTTTTTGGGAAGCTGGTCTATAAATTGTTTTTCTTCGTAATTACCATTACGATCTATAATCAATGCAAAGCCTGGCTGTACTTCCTGGATATCATCATAACTGATTTTTTCCATTGCACTTTTGATTGCCTGTCTTTCAGACGCAACAATCACAATTTCATCGTCTGCATAGTAATATGCCGGACGAATACCAGCCGGATCGCGGGCTACAAATGCCGCGCCATGGCCTGCAATGCCCATCATGGCATAACCACCGTCAAAATCCTTGCATGAGCGCATTAATACACGCTGCAGATCCAGTTCATTTTCGATGATGGTAGACACCTGTGAATTTGAAAAACGGTCTTTGTGCTTTTCAAACAGGTATTGATTTTCTTCATCCAGAAAGTGACCGATCTTTTCCAAAACAGTTACCGTATCTACTTTCTCTTTCGGATGCTGTCCTAATTCAATCAGCTTATTAAATAGCTCATCAACGTTTGTCATATTAAAGTTTCCGGCAACAACCATGCTACGGCTTCTCCAGTTATTCTGACGCAAGAACGGATGGCAATTTTCGATATCATTGTTACCATGCGTACCATAGCGCAAATGGCCCATTAAAACTTCACCGGTGAAGGCTACGTTTTCCAACAACCATTGTGCATCGTTGATCTTATCTTTATTATCGCGAAGTGCTTTGCGGAATTTCTTATTTACTTTCTCAAAAATTTCAGCAATGGGTTGCTGATCTACGGAGCGGTAACGGCTTATGTAACGGGTACCCTGAGGGACATCTAATTTTATGACTGCAATACCGGCGCCGTCCTGGCCTCTGTTATATTGCTTTTCCATCAGTGTATACAGCTTATTGATACCGTAGTAAGGTGTGCCGTACTTTTCCACGTAATAGGAAAATGGTTTACGCAACCTGATGAGTGCTATACCACATTCGTGCTTTATCGCATCGCTCATAGATGATAGTTTTTAAATAAATGCAACTATTACTCGCAACAAATCCATCAGCCAGCCGGGCATAAAGAACAAACCAATGACCGGAAGCATAATTAAAGTTACGAAAACCAGAGAACTTTTATGTATGGATGTAAGTATTATTGTGTTTTCAAATCCCTTGAAAAACAAGGAATAAGGAATCTTCATATAATAGAAAACAGAAGCTACTGTTCCCACAAGTGCTACACCTACCACCCCTAACAACATTGGGGAATGAATGGTTTCATATTGCTGCCAAACCGTGCTGAATACAAACAGTTTTGCGAAGAAACCGGCTGTTGGGGGTAAGCCGATCAGCGTTGCCATTACTATAACAAAGATAAGACTCATAGCAGGTTCCTGCTTACCTAATCCATTAAAGTTATTCACAGCATCACCTTTTACTACATTCTCAAAATAATCCAAAATGAACAAAGATGCAGGTACAGCAAATAAATAAACGACCAGATAAAAAAACAACGATTGCTGGCTTAAATCAGTACCGCCAATAATCGCCATACCAATAAAACCTCCCTGAGCTATAGAGGAATAAGCCATTAACCGGCGTACATTAGTCTGTATCAGTGCGGATAAGTTTCCAACCACCAAACTAAGTCCGATGACAGAAGCCAGTACCAGGGTATAGGTCTGCATGCCTTGAAATAAAGCTGAAAGTTTCAATAAAAATACAAAAGCAGCGATTTTGGGAATCGTTGAGAGAATATTCATGACCCCCCAGCCCGAACCTTCATACGTATCCGGTGTCCATGGATGAAAAGGAAACAATGATGTTTTAAAGAACAAGGCCGCTAACACCATTGCTAATACGATCCATTTTGCAAATACCGGTACGCTTGCAAACACCTGTATCCAGCGGGGCGAAAATACATCCATCCCTCCAGTTAAACCATATAGCAATGAAATACCAAACAGCATCACTCCTGTGGCAAATACTCCATATAACAAATACTTTATACCGGCCTCCGTGCTTTTCTTATCCATCCTTGAAGCCACCAACATGTAGGATGGTATGGAGATCAATTCAAGTGATAGGAATACCATAAACAAATTGATTGCGGCAACTAAAAAGAAACATCCCAGTACAATAGCAAGCAGCAAAATATATGTTTCGCCGCGCTCCCGCAGCCATTGAGAAGAGGGGGAAAATTGAATAAACAAAAGGGCAATAATACCGCTGATCAACACCAATGCTTTACTGAATAGAACAGCAGGATTCTGGTGCAGCATTTCATTCATAAAGTGCACTTCCGTTAGGCTGCATCTGCAGGCAAGAAGCGTAATCAATTCAAAACCTGCAACCAGCATAAAGGCTAGAACTGTCAAAACAAAATATGTATTTTTTCTTGTTCCGGAGAACATATCAAAAAACAAAACAGCAAGTAAACCAAACAGTAACAAGCCTTCCGGAACAAGGTACTGTAAGCTTTCTCGGATATGTTCAATTAAAGTCTGCACGTAGATGTTTTATAAAATTTCGAATAAGATGTTGTTGCGATTCAGCCTTACTGCATGTTCATGAACAAATTTGTCCATGCTTCCATTGATGGCCCTATTTTATCAAGCAGAACAGATGGAAACAACCCGAATAGAATAATGAGTCCGGATAGTACATACAACAATGCTTTTTCATTTATTGTTAAATCTTTTAACGTTGCTGCATCAATACTCATGTGTGTTGAAAATTTACCAAAGAACATGCGTTGCAGCGTCCACAAATAATAGGCTGCAGACAACAACAGACCTAGTGTTGCAACCAATGGCATCCATGTTGGAATGGTTGCCGTAGTTGCCTGCGCCTGGAATGCACCAATGAAGATCAATATTTCAGCAATGAAGCCTGACATACCAGGCAAGCCCAGAGAAGCAAAAAATGCAATCGTAACAATGACTGAATACGCAGGCATTTTTGAGATCAAACCACGATAGTTCGGTATCATACGATCATGTGTACGATCATACAATACACCTACAAGCAGGAATAACAATGCTGCAATAATGCCATGACTGAACATTTGATAAACAGCACCGGTTACGGCTTCAGTTGTTGCAGCAGCCAATCCCAGGAGCACAAACCCCATGTGTGATACAGAAGAATAAGCAATCATTTTTTTAAGATCTGTTTGGGCAAGGGCAACCAGTGCCGCATACAGAATGGTGATCACACCAAGCAAACCAACCCACCAGGATGCTGCTGCGGCTTCCTGTGGGAACAAGGGCCATGCAATCCGGATCAAACCATAACCACCTATTTTTAGAAGAATCCCTGCCAATACTACTGATACTGCTGTCGGCGCCTCAACGTGTGCATCCGGCAGCCAGGTGTGAAATGGAAATGCAGGTAATTTAATAAGAAAACCAACCAGCAAAGCCAGAAAGCACCAGGTACGGATAGAATAGCCGAGAAACAACACAGGATTGGAATCACTTAATAATCCATTGGGAAGATAATTCAATGGACTGCTTAATTGAATAATATCCAACGAATGGATTAAATACTGGCTTGATAGCTCCCCTGTCTGAACGCCTGCCTGAATGTCCTGAATGCCATAATCAAGATTTGACGGCACTGCCAGCATCATCTCTGCAGGGTTGTATGTGCTGATGTATAATACAATGAAAACAATCAAAATCAGGATTGATCCCAATAACGTATATAAAAAGAATTTGATGGAAGCATATTCTCTTCTCAGGCCGCCCCATATCCCGATCAGGAAGAACATAGGCAACAGCATGAATTCAAAGAACAGGAAGAACAACAGCAGATCCAGCGCTAAGAAACATCCGGGAATGGAAATACATAATAACAGAAACAACGCATGATATCCTTTAGCCTGGTGCTTAATATTCCAGGAAGCACAGGCACCAGCAAAAAGAACAATTGCACTTAGCAATAATAAAGACAGGTTTAAACCATCTACACCTAAAAAATAGTTAATCGAGAGAATACCTGAATTTCCGATAGACAGCTGAAACCAATTTACCTTTTCGGTATATACCAGTGAATCATAGCTATGGAACTGAAAATATTCAGGTTTAAAGTTTATAAATAAGAATATCGTTAAACATAGTTGGATACCTGTAATTGCTACCGTAAGCCAGCGGTATTTGGTATGCTCTTCCCCCTGAATAAATACTAATCCCAACAATCCCAACAGGGGCAGAAAGATGAGAATGGATAATATATGTGTTGCCATAATGTATACTTATAGATACCAGCCCAGAAAGAGCAGTAACAATGCAAATGCTATTAATGTAAAATAGAAGTACGACTGTATTTCCCCTTTTAAAAACGAACGGAAATAAGAACCAATGAACCGGCTTATACCGACAATTAAATGTACAAAGCCATCTACTATCCACCGGTCAAATACATCTGCCAGCTGAGCTATTACAATAAATAAATATGCCTTCGCATGAATGCAGCTGTCAATAATTTTATCTGTTGCATAAAATACCTTTGATAAAACAAAGACCGGCCGAATAATTAAAACATCAATTCCTTTCTCCAAATAATAATTATTTGCGAAGAGCTTGGTCAAATGCAACCGTGTATCAACAAATGTATCAACCGCTTTGTATTTACTCACTGCTACCGCTAATGCCGCTGCAGCTATGACAATAGCTGTTACAGGAATGAACAGATGAAATTCGTGTGTATGCGGAAGCACGAAAGATTGATGCATCCACCAGCCTGTTTGAGCATGCAAGGGATTCAATGAAAAGAAAAACCAGAAACTGGCTATTCCTAAAACAATCATCGGAACATTGATGAGCCATTCACTTTCTTTTATATGATCAAAATATTTTTTGTAGGAAACATCTACTTTTACCAGACGAAAGTCGCCAAAGAAAATCAGGATCAATTGTCTGGTCATATAAAAAGCTGTTAATCCTACTGTAGAGAATGCAGCAACAACAACAAGCCAGGACCAGCCACCTTGTGCAACTGCCCAATCATAAAGAGCCCCCAGAATAGCATCTTTAGATAAAAACCCTGAGAAAAAAGGCAAGCCGATCAATGCTCCGTATGCAATGGAATAAGTAATAAAGGTTATAGGCATTTTTTTTCTAAAACCACCCATCAAGCGCATATCAAGCGTATCCAGTACTTTATACTGTCCATGATCAAACTGATGACTCTGCAGGTGGTGCATGACATGTATAACTGCACCTACTGTCAGGAACAGGCACGCTTTGAAAAAAGCATGCGTCGCTAAATGGAAGAAAGCAGCATCATTTGCTCCGATACCAACAGCCATCATCATGTATCCCAATTGAGACACGGTTGAAAATGCCAGTACCTTTTTACTGTCAAACGTGCGTATGGCCTGCAAAGCTGCAGCCAATGCCGTGATGCAACCTATAACAGTAATAATATATCCTACCCAGCCGCTTAGCAGAAATGATGTTTTCAATAATAAGAACACTCCCGCTGCCACCATCGTTGCAGCATGCAGCAATGCAGACACAGGTGTAGGGCCAGCCATTGCATCCGGTAGCCAGACGTATAAAGGAAACTGTGCAGACTTACCTACTGTTGCAAACCAGATAGCAAGACCTGCCAATACGGGTAAAGCAAACAACGAAGTGTGCAGTGCCATGTTGGTGTTTGCCTGAATAATTGAAATCTCTGTAGTTCCGTATACTGCATACAGAATCATGATGGCAATTACAAAAGCAAGATCTGCAAACTTATTATACAGAAATGCCTTTTTAGCAGCTGCCGCTGAACTGTCCTTTTCATACCAGAAGCCAATCAGCAGGAATGAAGCCAGGCCAACGAGTTCCCAAAAAATAAATGTAATCAGCAAATTATCACTCAATATGATTCCCAGCATGGATGAAACAAACAAAGCCAGGTATGGAAAGTATTTGGAATGATTACGTCGTTCTTTCATATATTCAACAGAATATATGTGTACCATCAACGAGACGAATGTTGCAATCACCATCATGGTGCTGCTGTAATTCGTGAGTAATAAACTTGTAGTAAACTTAAGGCTTCCTATTTCAAACCAAATCCATCTGGAAAGATGTGAGCCTTCCAGATTGATGTGTACATAAAGGGATAACACGAACATCACACCCATAACAACTGTTGCCAGCCAGGAACGGATTGCCGCAGGAATATGCTTTCCGGCAAAAAACAGGATCACAAACGTAATGACCGGCATAAAAAAGATTGTCAGTGCCAGACTTGAAATACTGTCAGCAGCAAGTAAAGAAACTTCAATATGTGGAGCTACTGCGTTCAATCTATTTTTCTTTTAGATTTTTAATTTCAGATAAATCAACTGTATTCAGTTTCTTGAACAATACAATGATGATAGCCAACGCCACAACAGACTCTGCAGCAGCAACCGTAATCACCAGCATACTGAACAGCTGCCCATTCAGATAGGGTTCGAACTGACCAAAGGCTACTAAATTTATATTGGCTGCATTGAAGATCAATTCGATCCCCATCAGTACATATAAAATATTACGCCGCGTAAATACAATAGCAGTACCGATGCTAAACAATAATATGGAAACGATAATATAATAATCTATTGGAATCATGAAGCCTTTTTGTTTTGTTCCAATGCTTTACCTGCGATCCATCCCGCACCTACCAAAACAACCAGCAATAAGACAGCAACGATTTCAAAAACAACAATTTTATCTGTTATCCATAGAAACCCTGCTGCTTTTGTTATACCGTTCTTATCATATGGCGATGTGTGTAATACAGGAAAATCAAATGCCAGTTCACGTAATAAAAACAATAACCCAACTGCAACCACAACCACGGTAATTACAGAGAGCAGTACATGTTTTTTTTCAAAATACGTTTCGGGATCGCGATAGGTATACAGTACACCAAACAATAGCAGGATTAGTACACCGCCTACATACACAACCAGTTGCACAACTGCTAATAAATCAGAGCCTGCAATAACAAACAATGCGGCTACTCCTAAAAGCGTCGACATTAAAGCAATGGCTGCATATACTACATTACGTGTAAATAAGATCACCAATGCTGATGATAGCAATTGTATAGAGAAGAAAAAGAAAACAAGCCGAATCAGTGTCATGCGTTTGTTTCGCCTCCTTCCTCAGTCTTTTTAGGAATGATCGGTTTCATCACAGGCTTCATAATGGGCTTTGGCTTGGCTGCCGGTTTAACATCTTCCTGCGATGCCGTTGTATTTTGTGCTGGTTCACTTTCAGTTTTTGAATCTGTTATTTCTGAGGCAGGTTCAGCTGAAGAAGCCTTAGGTATGACAGGTTTCATGACTGGTTTAGGTTTCGGTGCTGCTTCTGTTGATGCCGTTGAATTTGTTTCTTCCGCAGGTTTATCTGAAGTCTGTTCCCCTTCCTTAGGAGCATCTGTTACCGGCTTCTTCACAGGAATTACTACTTTCGGTTTGAAGACCGGCTTTGATGGAGCAGGCTTTTCTGCCTGAGCCTCTGCTGATGCCTCATCAGTACTTGTCGCATTGGTTGCAAGATCTTTATTCTCTGCTTCAGCATCTGTGGCCGGTTTCTTTACCGCTGGTATTGCTACCTTAGGTTTGAATGCAGGCTTCGGTGTTGCAGCAGGTATTTCTGTTTTTTCTGATGTATCTGAAGATACAGGCTTAGCAGCGGCAGCTTTCTTCGCTTTTTCTTCCGCAACCAGCACTTCCATCTCTTCTCTTTTTAATACACCTTCAGCCGGACTTAATTCCGCGAAGTGATATACCATGTTGCTTACATTGTATTCACTGAAGTCGTATGTCTTAGTCATGGTTAAACATTCCGTCGGACAAACCGTTGTGCACAAACCACAATAGCAGCATTTTGCCATGTCAATGTCAAACTTTGCTGCATAGATCCGTTTCGTACTGCCGTCGGATGTTTTACCGATTTCAACCGGAGATTTTATGGGTTCAATATCAATACAGTTTACCGGACAAACTTTCGCACACAGATCACATACAATACAATCGTCTACTTCGTTGTGCAAACGGTAACGTCCATTATCCGGTACCGGAATGGATTCATGCGGATATAAGTTTGTTACAATACCATCTTTGTGTGTGAAGTAATTTCCATCCATCACACCCACCTGTGGTTTGCGGCTGAATCCGATAGAAACAAAAAAATGTTTAAGGGTAAGGCGCAGACCTATAGCCATCGATTTTATCGATACAATGAATAAGCCAATATTTGAAATACGTCTTGCCATTTTATAATTTCATCCATACCACCCACACGCCACTTACAAGAACAAGGAAGAGCGATAAGGGTAATAATATTTTCCAGCACAAATTCATTAACTGATCTACACGCAAACGCGGATATGTCCAGCGCATCACCAGTTGAAGAAATACAACCAGCATGCCTTTTGAGATCAGCCAGAATAATCCCCAGGCATAGCCTGCCGCAGTACCCGGTACTCCGCTTGTCCATTCTGCCAAACGCACACTACCGATGTTTGGTAATACAGTGTTCCAGCTTCCAAAGAATAATACGACACCAAGAAATGCAACCAGCAGCATCATGGCATATTCTGCCAGGAACAATACCGCGAAACGAAAGCCTGAATATTCTGTATGAAACCCGGAGACCAACTCAGATTCACCTTCAGGAATATCAAAAGGTGCACGATTACATTCTGCTAAGGATGCAATAAAGAAAACTACATAAGTGATTAACAGGAATGGATATTTGAATGCATTCCAGCTAATAAAACCACCAACCTGATTTACATCAATACCCCATGAAGTTACGCCGAATAACGAAGTGTTTATTTGCTGTTCGTTGTTAAAATAAATTCCCTGTTGAAAACTGATTTCCTGCAGATCCAATGTCTGGCAGATCAGCACAACTGCCAGTATGCTTAATGTTAATGGAATTTCATAAGAGATTACCTGTGCAATAGCACGGAACGCGCCGAGAATAGAAAACTTATTGTTGGATGCCCAGCCAGCCAGGAAGATTCCTACCACATCAAGGGATACAATCGTAACCATGAAAAAAACTCCTACTTCTGCTTTCGAACCAATAAGATCCGGCGTAAAAGGTAAAGTTGCAAAGCCTGCAAAGATGGCAGTGAAAATGATAATGGGTGCAAGGCGGAATAAAAAACGATTGGTTCCTGTTGCAATGATATCTTCTTTCTGTAATAATTTTACCAGATCGGCAATGGTTTGAAGCATACCATAAGGGCCAACTTCCATGGGTCCTAAACGGTCCTGAATAAATGCTGCCACTTTGCGTTCCGCCCAAACAATAAATACGGCATACAAAAGAATCAGCGTCAATACAAATAGCACTACAAACATGCCACGAATTTAAGAACAAAAGCGGGTAAAGCCTAGGGAATGAGCCCATTTTATGCACATTTACAATGAATGCGGAAGGCTAAAAGCCCAAGACTTTGAAGCAGTTACAGCGCCTTCAAAACAGAATGTTCTATGATACCCAAATTGAGGTATTGATTGTATGGAAATGCCTTAAAAAGCTGGAATATTATTTCAGAATTTGCATTGAAGGCAAAATGGAAAATTCAGTTCAATTGTGTGTCTAGGTTCAGGTCCCAGCGGGATCTATATTTATCTGATCATTATTGAGAGCATTTCATACGCATGCAAATATTGTAATGCCACTGTCAGGTGTGCCTGGTGGGTTCACTCGGATTTAAGTAGAATGGCTTGAGTAATTTTTCAAGGATCGACAGCGACATACAATGTCTTCAATAGTTTTTCCATCAAAAATTATTTCTTTCTTCTTATACTGATCTTCGAACTTGCTCTTCCGTCTTCAGAATAAATAGTAATCAGAAATGTAGATTCCTCTGTTTTAGAAAAGTCAATAAAGCAACTATTTGTATCTGATATCCTGTAATCAAACGTTTCATCGAAAAGATTTGTAAACGCTAAAAAATATCTTCCGCCCTTATATTTCGGATCTCGCCAGCGTATTGTCAGGGTATCTGTTTTTACTTCTATTACATCATTATTATCTGTACCTAAAAAGGCTATGTTGCCTTGCTGATAATATAAATCCTGCCGGTTACCTTGATAGTTAGTAGTACATCCAGGTCTGAATGTACCTTTAATTCCATCTGGGAAAACAGCATCCACAATTGCTTTGATACTATCTTTTTCAGTATTTTTTTGAGCATGTGCAAATTGAACAAAAACAAAAAGCGAAAATACGGTTAAAAATTTCATAGCTATTCAAATTTAAAAGTTTACAATCTACTCCCATAAGGGATAACGTTCCAGATGCACTTCCTGTCTGAAAAATAAACGTGTTGATTCAGCGAAGGACTGTGTATAATCTGACACATAAAATTTATGCTGGGGTGCCGTTTCTGTATTGAGCAGGTTGTTGGCAACCAGATACTCTTTCAATGCATCTGCAACAATATCCGAACTATCGATCACCTGTACGCTGCCTTTGTACAAGGCTTTGATCTGTTCTTTAATCAATGGATAATGCGTACATCCCAGGATCAACGATTCAATGCCCTCCAGCGATTTATCCTGTAAATAATTCAGGATGATGCTTTCAGAAATCGCATTGTTAAAATACCCTTCTTCTATCATCGGCGCCAGTAAAGGAGTTGCCAACGCTTTCAGAGTTATTTCTTTATTCAGCTTATCAATTTTACGTTGATATACATTTGAGCTGACCGTTTTTTTGGTACCGATCAGGCCCACTTTTCCTTTCGGATATTCATTCCCTACATAACGTACGATCGGATCAATAACATTAATCACTTTAGCCCGGCTGCCGGCATATTCCTTCACCAGCTGATATGCCGCCGAAGACGCGGAGTTACACGCGATCAAAATCACTTTGCAGTTTTGCTTCAGCAGCATATCGGTAATCTTTACCGCATAGGATTGTATCGCCGCTGTTGATTTATCACCATACGGAAAATGTGCGGTATCACCGAAATAAATAATCGTTTCATTCGGCAATAACTGATTCACAGCATAGGCAACAGTTAATCCGCCAATGCCGCTGTCAAATATTCCTATGGGTCTTTGTGCGTCTGTCATTTCTTTGCATTAACTGTATTCATGGCTCTTTCAACACCTATGGTGGCAAAGCCTGTTACGGCATCCTTTGCTCTCTTAAGAACGTCTGCCATACCTTTTTGTTCTTCTGCCGCAAATGGCGCCAGTACGTAATCCACCTGCTGCCCTTTTGCAAAATCACTACCTACGCCCATGCGTAAACGCGTATAGTTCGCTGAGTTCAATGTTGCTTCTATGTGTGACAAACCATTATGGCCACCACTGGAGCCTTTCATCCTCATACGTAAAGTACCAAAAGGTAGTGCCAGATCATCGGTGATCACCAATATATTTTCAATCGGAATCTTTTCTTCCTGCATCCAGTATTGAACAGCCTTACCACTCAGGTTCATATAAGTAGTAGGTTTTACCAATACCAGCGTCCTGCCTTTAACTTTCACTTCTGCGATATGAGCATGACGTTTAAGTTCAAACGTTACACCTTTTTCCTCCGCGATAGAATCCAACACCATAAATCCTATGTTGTGGCGCGTTTCATGATATTCAGAACCGATATTGCCCAACCCTACAATCAGGTATTTCATATGTAATAGTAAGTATTACTGTTATTTTATATTATAAAGGTACAAAAAACTACAAGAGATACAGGTGAGAAAATTCCAAATAACAAAAAACAATTCGCCGCGGCGAACAAACGGTTAGAAACGCCTAACGCTGAAAGCTAAATGCCTAAAGCCTAAAAATCTTGATAGAATAACACAAATCTTTTTGTCCTTTAATCCTGTAAATCCAGATTCAGACAAAAAAAAGAGATCCAGCCATGGGCGGGATCTCCTTAATATGAACAGGGAAACTAAAATTATTTCTTAGCAGCAGCCTCTTCTTGTTTCAACGATCTTGGGATCGTGATTGTGCAAACCGGAATAGACTTGGCGTTCAAGATTGTGAAATTGTTTGTTTTGATTTCACCAACTTTAACTGACTTAGCTAATTCAAGGTTTGAAATATCAACTGTGATATAATCAGGAAGGTCTTTTGGTAAAGCTTTTACAGTTAATTTAGATACTTTCTGTACTAGTTTACCCCCTTTGATAACACCTGGAGATGTACCTTCAAATTTAACAGGGATGTTCATTTTAACTGGTTTGTTGTCAGACAACGCTAAGAAATCAACGTGTAACAACATTTCGTTTACCGGATGGAATTGTGCTTCCTGAACAACACACTTATATTGTTTACCTTCAAGGTTTAATAACACTGTGCAAGCTTCACCTGTGTAAATTATATCACGGAATAAAAACATTGGCACATGGAAGTGCAATTGTTTTTCGCCACCGTAAAGTACACATGGTACGTTTGAATCAAGACGTAGGTCTTTAGATCCTTTTTTACCGAGATTTGCTCTGCTATACCCTATAATCTCTACTTGTTTCATAATTGTTTTTGTTTATATGTATTAAAGAAATAATGAACTAACTGAATCATTGTCCTGGATTTTACGGATCGCTCTTGAGAATAAATCCGCAACCGTAAGAACTTTGATTTTTGATGTTTCTTTGCGCAATGGAATCGTATCTGTTACGATCATCTCTGTTAATACAGAGTTTTCAATGTTCTCATACGCAACACCAGAAAGGATTGGGTGTGTACATACCGCACGAACACTTTTTGCGCCTTTTTCCATGATCACCTGCGCAGCACGTGTAATCGTACCACCAGTATCAATCAAGTCATCTACCAAAACGACATCTGCACCTTCTACATTACCGATCAACTGCATGGAAGCAATTTCATTGGCACGTACACGGTGTTTATCGCACACAACAAATTCTGCTTTTAAATGCTTAGCGAATTCACGTGCACGTTTTACTCCTCCAACATCCGGAGAAGCGATTATTAATTTATCTGATTCTATGCTTCTCAAATAAGGGATAAAGATCGCAGCACCGTCCAAGTGATCTACAGGAAAATCAAAGAAGCCCTGAATCTGTCCGGCATGTAAATCGCAAGTCATTAAACGATCCACACCTGCTGCAGAAAGTAAATTCGCTACCAGTTTCGCCGCGATCGGCACTCTTGGTTTATCCTTACGATCCTGGCGTGCATAACCAAAATACGGGATGATTGCTGCTACTTCTGCTGCTGAAGCCCTTTTAGCCGCATCTACCATCAACATCAGCTCCATCAGGTTATCTGAATTAGGGAACGTTGATTGGATGATATACACATCTTTTCCACGAACCGATTCATCAAAACTCACATGAATTTCACCATCGCTGAAACGGGTTATCGTTCTGTTACCAAGAGGTTGATCATAAGCAGCAGCGATTTTTTCTGCTAAGTAATGAGAGTTTGTTCCTGAGAATAACTTTAGGGATGGCATACCTTTGATGGTTTGGTATAAAACTAAAACGATTTAACCCCATTCATTAGGATTAAATCGCCTTTGTTTGTTGTCCGACTAGGTTTCGAACCTAGACTCTTCTGAACCAAAATCAGACGTGTTGCCAGTTACACCATCGGACAATCTCAATGATAAATAATGTGGTTATTTGTCATTTCGGAGTGCAAATATAAGTGAAAACTCATTTTTAGCAAAGCATGTGTACATCTTTTTTTTAATTTGAGACTGTTTTTGGTATTAAAAATACTGCTGTAAGCCTCAAACAGCTAATTTTTAACCAGTTGAACACAGATTAAAGAAATTGCTTGTAAACTGAAATTTCAACTTTTATTTTCCCCGGATACTTCTTTCAATTTCCTGCCACTCTTCCTTGGTTACTACATCCAATCCATTAAATTCCCCTGCCCCTTTCAGCCACTCTCCGCCGTCAATTGTTACAATTTCCCCGGTCATATAAGCCGAATACTCTGATAACAGATAAGAAGACAGATTTGCCAGTTCTTCGTGCTTGCCGAAACGTTTCAGCGGAATACGGTTCTGTGGTTCGAACAATTCAGCGATCTGGCCCGGAAATAACCGACTCCAGGCTCCTTCTGTCGGAAATGGACCGGGTGCTATCGCATTAAAACGAATATTGTATTTGGCCCATTCTACTGCCAGTGATCTGGTAAGCGCAATAACACCTGCTTTTGCACAAGCTGATGGTACTACATAGCCGGAACCCGTAGTAGCATAGGTTGTAACAATACTTAAAACCGTTGCCGGAATTTTATGATCGATCCAGTATTTACCAAAAGTAAGTACACAGTTGTAGGTTCCTTTTAACACAATATCAACAACTACATCAAAAGCTTTCGGCGAAAGATTTTCCGTAGGACTTACAAAATTACCTGCCGCATTATTCAGTAAGGCATCTACACGACCAAAACGTTCAATACTTTTTTGCAGCAATTCTTCCACCTGTCTGTAATCCCTTACGTCACAGGCCACAGCCAATACTTCACCACCGGTTAATGCTTCCAGTTCTTTGGCAGTAGCTTCCAGTACATCCAGTTTTCTGCTGGTAATTACAACTTTAGCACCTAGTTGCAAAAGCATTTGTGTCATGCTTTTTCCTAAGCCTGTACCGCCTCCGGTTACTACAACAATTTTATCTTTAAATGCTTCTGCCTGAAGCATAGGTTTGAATAAATTTAATTCCATATTTTATAAAAGTTAATGGTATAAAAGCATGTGGTCGAAATAATAAATATGTATTTTTACAATACATCGTAAAGTAAATATACAACTTAACGTCATTGAAATTATTTTGTTAAATAAACTATTTAAAAGCGTTCATGAAAAAAACAAGGTTATTGCATATTGCCATTGGAATATCATTAAGTGTAGCATTTCTGGTAAATACTTCCTGTATTGTCAGTAAGAAGAAATACGATGCTTTAAATAAGCGTACATCTGCCTTGGAAGCTGACAAAGCCTTATGCGAAGAGAACTTTAAAAAGCTTGTACTCGAACAGGCTGCATTAAAAAAACAATACGATAGTTTATTGGCAGTTAGTAATCAATTGATGCAGGATACAACCGACCTGAATGCTGCATTACGTAAAACTCAATCCAACTATGAGGCACTAAACAGTACATATGAACGTTTGTTATCTACACATAACAAAATTATCAACTACAATGCTTCTGAATTAGAGAAACTAAATAAAAGCTTAGCGAAGCGTGAGCTGGAAGTTAGTAAACTACAGGCTGACCTGAGCGAGCGCGAACGCAGAGTAAACGAACTGGAAAAAGTAATTGCTGATAAAGACCGTGCGGTAAATGAACTTCGTAATAAAGTAACTTCTGCCTTGTTAAATTATAAAGACAAAGATCTTACGATCCAGGTGAAAGACGGGAAAGTATATGTTTCATTAGCAGAACAACTGTTATTTAAATCAGGCTCTACAGAAGTAGATCCAAAAGGGGTTGAAGCATTAAAAAAACTTGCTGCTGTATTAAAAGAACAAAAAGATATTACCATCATGGTAGAAGGTCATACAGATGACGTACCAGTTTCTAAAGGAACAAACGGTATCAAAGATAACTGGGATCTGAGTGTATTACGTGCCACATCCATCACACGTATATTAACCGGCGCTGGTGTTGATCCTATCCATGTAGTACCTGCGGGTCATGGTGAATTTATTCCAGTAGCAACAGGCAAAACCCCTGAAGCAAGAAGCCAGAACCGTCGTACAGAAATCATCCTTACGCCGAACTTAAATGAATTATACAAATTACTGGAAACAACAAAATAAAAACAAGCTGCAACGTAACCTGTGCAGGTGTTAGTGCCCTGCTGAATATCATTGTGTCGGCAGGGATTTCATCATTCATAATTTATCATTTATCATTCATAATTATAAACCCATGTTAGATCAACTTATTCAATCGGCTCAACAACAGTTGTCACCACAGCTGGAGCAATTAGGTGTACAACCTTCTCAACTTGGAAGCATCTTTAATGTTGCACAGGATTCCCTTACAGATGGTTTAAAATCACAAGCTGCCAGTGGTGGCCTGGATTCTGTATTCAGCCTGTTCAACGGCCAGGGCGGTAACCTGCAATCGAATTCAATTGTATCTTCTTTATCAAATGGCTTTGTTTCATCGTTGGTTTCAAAACTTGGCATTGACCAATCCATGGCATCAAAAATTTCATCTGTTGTTGTTCCGTTTGTTATGCAAAAATTTGCAGGTTCAGAAACGGGATCTGCGGCATCTCCAACCGACCTGGCTGATAAATTAGGCTTTGGTGATATCAGCAGCAGCTTAGGCAGCTTACTGGGAGGCAAAGATAAAGGAGGCGACTTACTGGGTGGAATCGGGAATTTATTCTAAAAAATAACTCTTTAATCTAATTTTAGAAGTCTGGATAGGAAACTATTCAGACTTTTTTATTTACAGACTAAATTGATTCTTATATTTGACCTTTCTAACTAAACAACATGAGTAAACTGGACGCTTATTTAATAGAATTACAGAATGAATTTTTAAAACTTAAAGACTTCTGGATCAACAGTACATTAAAAGCAAAGCTATCCATGATCTTTCTGCTGGCCATGTATGTACTTCCGTTTATTTCAAACTTCATACTTGTTACACTGTTTGCAGTAAATATCGAACATATTAAAGTCATGGATCCGGTAATGTTTATTTATTGGGGAATTCTGATATTCTTTGCTTCCACGTTTTCCATTATTTCGACTACGCTGTTATCTATAGCATGCGGCTATTTATTCGGGTGGATCGCCTTCCCGATATTGTTGACCATGTTTACGATTAGCTCTCTTATAGGATACTTTTTATCAAGCGTGTTTGATCAGCAAACGATCATGAGCTGGATTGGTGCGAATGAAGTGGCTTACAATTTTATTGAAAAACTAAAAAAACGTGCCAATTTCATGGTCTTCGTGATGCGTGTCACCCCTATTTTACCATTTACCGTTACCAATGTCCTCTGTTCCTATTTGTCAGTACCACTTAAAAATTATATCGGTATGAGCATTATAGGTATAGGTGCCCGATTGGGAATTGCGGTCTATACGGGAACTCAAATAAGCTCTATTGTAAGTATGGAAGATGACCCCGTTTATAAATTTCAAAAGATCGGATTATTATTAGGTTCATTGATATTATTCGGAATATTGTATTATCTGGTAATGAAAGAAAAGGATAAAGCTATGGATGCGTAGTTATTAACCTATATTCACTAAATTTAGACTTTTAATAAATCATATTATTTCCTCTATGAAAAAACTGTTACTTCTTCTCTCACTTCTTATAGCAAGCACTTATACTGTTTTCGGACAAGCAGAAGGCAGTGTTGTTTCAGCTTCGGCCAGAGCCGGTGTAGCCACTACTTTCGTAACAGACTACCAAAGCATTGGTATCAATCCGGGGAACCTGGGATTGCGTTCCAAATATGAAACCAAACATGTTACATTTGGTTTCCTGGAAATGAATACATCTGCATTTGCTAAAGGCGTTACCACACAGCAGATGAAAGATTATATTTTCAACGGGAAGTCATTATCCTATTCTGATCAGTTACATGCTGCCAGCATCTTTGCATCCAACAACATGTCTGTAAACGTTGACGCAATGATCTTAGGTCTTGCTGTGCAATCCGACAAATTCGGTGGACTTGCCTTCAGTATCAATGATGCGGTAAGAGGAAATGGTAACCTTTCTCAGAACTTCACAAACTTTGTTTTCTCCGGTGGTACATCCACACAATATTTTGACAGCTTACAGTTGAATAACGGTGCGCATGTAGTGAATGATCCGAATAACTATAATATCTATAATAGTGTGGGTATTGACTCCGCCATATCAACTAACGGTGTTTCGCTTAGCACAGTGTTCAGCGGTACAAATTTGAAAGCACATTATTACAGAAGCTTCAACGTTGCTTACGGAAGAGAAGTATTCAGAAATGAAGTATTCAACGTGAGTGCAGGTGTTGGTTTGAAATATGTAATGGGATATTACTACATGGATGTGCAAACAGATGCGAATGGAAGAGTTCAAGGCGATGTGGTGAATAACACTGTTTTCTCATCTTTATCAAATGCATTGAACGTACCCAGTATCAGCAATGGCGGAAATGTACTCGAACCCCAGGGACAAGGCTTTGGCTTTGATATCGGTGCTACAACAGAAATCTATGACAAATTGAAAATCGGTGTTTCTGTAGTGAATATAGGAGGTGTTAAGTATACAAAAAGCACATACAAAATTATTGATGAACCTATTCATAAAATTGATTATGATGCCTCTACAGCCGATGCCTTAAAACAGACAATTTTCTGGAAAGAAGGTCCTTCCTTTACGGTTAAACTTCCTAACATGCTTCGTATGGGTGCCAGCTTAGCCCTGTTTGAAAAAAGAGTTGAAGTAGGTGGAGATATTGTTGTTCCGCTAAATAAAACAGCTGGTAATATCAACACTTCAATTATAGCAGTTGGAGGCGATGTTTATTTAAAACGTTGGTTTAAAGTTTCAAGTGGTGCATCCATTGGCGGTAATTATGCAAATAAAATCGACAATTATTCTACGCACGTATGTATCCCATTAGGATTAACATTTATCGCAGGTGAAAATGGCGGCTGGGAGGCGGGTATATCAACAAAAGATATTATCAGCTTACTTTCTCCAAACGGAAAAAGCCCATTGTATTCTGTTGGTCTGTGCGTATTCAGATTCAGAGTTTAAGCAGAGTTACCAGATGCTAGATACTAGTAACTAGAGAACATTTTACTATATAAAACAAAGGATCCCAATAGCAGAGCTATTGGGATCCTTTGTTTTATAAGTTTTAGGATTAGCTTACATCACATCCAGATCAGGATCGATCTCATCTCTCCAGGCTAATATACCGCCTTCGAGATTATACAGATTTTCAAATCCAAAATTTCCTTCCAGAAACATAATCGCATTTGCGCTTCTTTTCCCACTTCTACAATGAATAATCACTTGTTTATCTTTAGAGATCTTATCGACATTCTGCGGAATTGTACTTAATGGAATTAACTCCCCTCCTATCTGTGCAGATTCAAATTCAGCCGGCTCACGCACATCAATCAATTGTATATCAGCACCTGAATCCAGTAATGCTTTCAGTTCACTTACACTTATTTCTTTCATAACCGAGTATTGATTTTACCTGGGACAAGTTACCTATTTCTTTATGTATTTTAAATGAGGACTACATTATTTTATTTAGAGTCTTCATTCATGGATTTCGTTATCTCGTTCATTTTTTGAACTTTATATTCAAAATCTCCTTTCAGTTTATTTCGGATCTGATTAAGCTGCTGCAAAATCTCATCAATACTCATTGGCAGTACATCTTCAAGTAATTCACGCATACGCTTTGCAAAAGTAGGTGATTTCCCGTTGGTTGAAATTGCGATTTTCAGGTCTCCCTTCTGCACAACAGAACTCAAATAGAAGTCGCAAAGTTCCGGCGTATCAGCAACATTCACCAAAATCCTTTTTTGTTTTGCATCAGCCTGCACCTGAGCGTTCAACTCATGTATACAAGTGGCGGCAATGACCAGATCTGCTGCATCAATATCTGTTGCTTCATATGTTTTGTAAGACAACTTCAATCCCGAATGTACTTCAGACCAGGCAGCAATTTCCTTGCTGATCTGCGGAGCGATCACATGAACAGAAGCACGCGGACTATTTTTTAAAACAGCTCCTACTTTTTCTGTACCAACTGCCCCTCCGCCAATAACAATAAGCTGCAGCTTATCCATCCTAAAAAAAACAGGAAAGAGTTCATTCCC
>NZ_JBQCDF010000286.1:0-3626 GCF_051961495.1 Cytophaga sp.
AAGAAAATATAATCAACATTAATTTTATACTTGGTGTTTTATTAAAACGTTGGTATTTATTCCTACTATCAGTTATTATTTCATTTTCAGTTGGGTATTTATATATAAAATATTCAGTACCTATTTATAGTGTCTCAACAAATGTCTTTGTTAAAGATAAATCAACGCATTCCTATGGAACCCAATTCCTGGAAGGATTGGAGATGTTTCAATCCTTCCGGAACCTGGAAAATGAAATGATCTTTTTAAGATCTACTACAATTGTTAACAAAGCTATTGACCGGCTTGATTTTGATATATCCTATTTTCATCAGGGACAGTTGGTTGATAGTGAAATATACGGAGTACATCCCTTTGAGATAGTTGTTGATACAACTACTGCTCAATTAGTAGGACTTCCCATATATATAAATTTTATAGATGATTCTACTTTTAATTTAGTTGCTAATGGTGTTTCAGTAGCTTTGTATGATATAAAAAAACAAATGGTTTCAAGTTACAGAATACCTATTTTGAAAGTTAGCAATACCTGTAAGGTTGGTCAAACCATTAACATAGAAAATACCAAGTTTAAAATTGAAACAAAAGGTGTTAATACATCTAATCTGAAAAGCAATACTTATTATTTTATTATCTGGGATAGAAATAATCTGGTACGTTCTTACAGATCCAGGATTGTTGTTAAACCGGTAAAAAACGAATCATCTATTCTGGAAATATCATCGCAAGGACCGGTTGTTCAAAAGGAAATCAATTTTGTGAACGCCCTAGCAAATGCATACATACAGGAAGGTTTGCAGGAAAAAAATCAAATCGCGACTAATACAATAAACTTTATTGACGCACAGTTGGGGATTATTAAAGATTCACTGTCATTAGCCGAAGATGAATTAGAAGATTTCAGAACCACTAATAAAGTTGTGGATATAGGGGCCAGTTATACCGGAGATCTCGAAAATCTTCGTATGCTTGAAACTGAACGTGCCATGATTCAGATAAAGCGAAAATATTATGATTACCTGTTGGGTTATGTAAATAGTAACAAGGATATCAAACAAATTACCATTCCGTCTGCAATAGGTATAGATGATCCTTTGTTGACTAATCTTATTTTGGAACTGACAAAATTAAGTCAGGAAAAGGCAGCTTTATCATTTAGTGTACATGAGAAAAACCCGTATTCCAATATTTTAGATTTGAAAATTGAAAATGCCAAAGAGGCGCTGCGGGAAGATATTAAAAATATTGTTCACGGGGAGCAGATTAAATATGATGAAATTACCAGTCAGATAAATAAAATAAGTAAGAAAATTGATGCTTTGCCAAAGACAGAGAAGTTATTAATCAATTTGAAAAGAAAGTTTGATTTGAGTGATCATATATATAACTATTTACTGGAAAAAAGAGCTGAAGCGAGTATTGCAAAAGCTTCTAACATTTCAGATAGTAAAGTTATTGATTATGCAACTTCATATGATGTGACCAAAATTTTCCCATTGACCAATAAGATTTATTTTATATCGGTGATGATAGGATTATTAATACCTTTTATGGGTATTTTAATAATGGTCTTTTTGGATAACCGGTTAAAGGATAAAGACCAATTGCTCCAGCTTACACAAATACCTATTTTAGGAATTATTGGCCATAATCATTATAATGAAGGCCTGGTAACTATTAGTCATCCTAAGTCAGGTATTACAGAGTCTTTCCGGAGTACGCGGGTGAACTTAAGTTATATCACGTTAGAAAAAAATAAAGTTATTGGTATAACCTCAACAGTCAGCGGAGAAGGTAAATCATTTTGTGCGTTAAATTTGTCATCTATTTTGGCATCATCTGATAAAAAGGTCTTGCTGATTGGTGCAGATTTGCGGAAACCTAAAATTTTCAAAGAGTTTCACATGGAGAATGATAAAGGGCTCTCGAGCTATTTAATCAATCAATGCTCATTTGATGAAGTGGTTCACAAAACAGAAGTGTCGAATTTGGATGTAATTGTTTCCGGACCTATACCTCCTAACCCTTCAGAGTTGTTGAGCTCTTCATTGTTTGGAGAGTTGATAAATATTGCAAGGAAAAAATATGACTATATAATCATTGATACCCCACCTGTAGGTATTGTTTCAGATTACCTGGTAATCAATAAACATATTGACGTTAATATATACGTTGTACGATTTAATTACAGTAAAACGCATTATGTTAATACAATTAATGAATTGTACAACGGATCGAAAATTTCTTCTTTATGCATTCTCGCAAATGATGCGAAAGCATCAAATAAGGGATATGGATATACATATTCGTATGGCTATGGTTATTATGAAGATGTTGATCACACATGGTTAGAGCGTATTAAGAAAAAAATTAAACGCGCTTAAGAAGATACCCTAAACCGGAATGATCGCATTATATCTATCTTTATTTGATAAAACAGGTGGTATTGAAAGATTCAACAGAAGTTTTTCAAAAGCCCTGGAAAATACTATTTCTTCAGATACTTCTTTATATGTTTTTTCATTGTATGACAATGAAAAAACTGTTGCAGATAGCAGATACATTTCAAAAGCTTCTTATCAGGGTTTTGCCAATAAGAAGCGGAATTTAATAAGCCGTGTATTGCCTTTGCTACGTTCTAATAACACAATCATTCTAGGACATATAAATTATGCTCCGCTCATGCTGTTGTTAAAATGCATTAAGCCCAGCTTGAAATTTATTCTGATTGTTCATGGCATTGATGTATGGAGAGATTTATCTTTTCTGAAAAGAAAATGTCTTCAACATACGGATCAGATTTTATCTGTAAGTAACTATACCAAATCGGTTTTAGTAAATAAGCAGGGGGTAGACTCCAATAAAATCACAGTATTCCCGAATACGGTAGATGCCTTGTTTGATTATCCGTCAAGATTTGAACGCCCTGTATATTTACAGAACAGGCATACAATAGCTTCTACTGATAAGGTAGTATTTACATTGACACGCTTATCCTCAACAGAACATTTTAAAGGTTATGATAAGGTTATAGAAAGCGTTATTCAATTAAAAAAGCGCTATCCGAATCTGCAGTATTTAATCGGCGGTAAGGCAGATGAAACTGAGTACGCAAGGTTGACATCCATGATTCAAAAAGCCAATGCTCAGGAATATATTAAACTTTGTGGTTTTATTCCAGAGCAGGAACTTACCGATTATTATTTGTTATCAGATGTCTTTATCATTCCCAGTAAAAAAGAAGGTTTTGGGATTGTATTTATTGAGGCTATGGTGTGTGGTTTGAAAGTAATTGCCGGGAACCAGGACGGAAGCGTAGATGCATTGCAAAATGGGGAATTAGGTTTATTGGTTCATCCCGATAATCAAAAGGAAATAGAACAGGCGATAGAAGCCAGCATCCAACAACCATTAACCGACGGAGAAAAACAAAGTTTACAAATCCGGGTTAAAAACTTGTTCGGTTTTGATGCTTTTCAGAATAGGTTAAAACATTTTTTAGTATCAAACCATGTCGTTGAGTATACAAGATGAAAACCAAGATCCTATTTCTGATTTCACATCCGGTTCAGTATTATACGCCTTTATTTAAAGAAATATCTTCAGATGAAGCATTGTCATTGACG
>NZ_JBQCDF010000287.1:0-10331 GCF_051961495.1 Cytophaga sp.
CAAGGCATTCGAATATGCTGACGCGAATAAAGAAACGGAATATGTAATCTTTAAAGCGGAAGGTAAAGGTTTCTGTGCCGGACTGGATCTGCAGTGGGCACTAACCATCAGCAGTGAAACAGTAATTGAGATTGTAGAAAATTATTTCAACCGATTAACACGTGCCATACATACCTGCAGCAAGCCGGTCATTTGTTTACTGCACGGACCAGCAAGCGGTGCCGGAGCGTCATTGGTATTGGCATGTGACCTGATCTTTGCTACGGAACAGGGATCATTGGCGTTTCCTTTTATAAGCCTGGGATTACAACCGGATACGGGCATGAGCTATTACCTGAAACAGCGTGTTGGTTACCACACGGCTTTTGAATGGTTGCTGGAAGGAAAAAAATTAACGGCCGATGAAGCGCTGGCGCATAAACTTGTTCAGAAAAAATTTGCCGATCTGACCGCAATGACTGATTATGCCCACTCCTACCTGAAATCATTGAACCAGCTGCAGCCCGGTGCGGGTGCTTCTTTAAAGACTTTACTCTCAGGAAATCTTTCTTTTGAAGAGGTATTAAAAAAAGAAGCCGAACAGCAGGCACTTGCAGTTAAAGGTGGTATGTTGAAAGTGAAAATCGAAGAATTTTTTAATAAGAAAAAGTAATCTTTATTTAAGAGTGCAGTCAGAGACTGCAGAATACCCGGCACCAGTCCACGCTGCGCTAAGACTGGCGCCAGAGAGTGTGATGTGAACTGATGGCTTACTTGTTACTGTTGTTATGCTGCAGGCATGGCAATAATATGGTATAAGCAGGACATATATACGGGTGAACTACGGGTGAAGTACGGGTGAAGTACGGCTGAACTATGGGTGAACCTGTTTTTGTTGGGCAGCCAGGAAAAAATTTTATTACTCCGTCCGGGAAAAATACAGATGCTGCCGGTCAAAAAATCAAATCTACGGGTTGCTTATACATACAAAGTTCTATAAAAACGGATACAAATACCAGTTAAATCTTGTTTTTGAAAAGCATTGGAAAAATATGCCGAACACCCGGCGCTCCTTCCCGCTATTAAATTATTATTCCTTCACCAGCAACGCCACCGCATACGCATTCACACCTTCTTCCCTGCCTACATAGCCAAGCTTTTCATTGGTAGTCGCCTTGATGGAAATATCTTCTATAGAAATACTCATGGCTTCGGACAAAGCCTGCTGCATGCGTTCGATGTGTGGATTGATCTTTGGTTTTTCCAGCGCGAGGGATGCATCTACATTGCTGACCTCCCAGCCTTTTTCGCGTACCATCCGACATACTTCTTTCAAAAGTATTTTAGAATCCACGCCTTTCCAGCGGGCATCGGTGTTTGAAAAATGAAAACCGATGTCGCGCATATTGGCTGCACCTAAAATGGCATCGCAGATTGCATGAATCAATACATCGGCATCCGAATGACCATCCGGGCCTTTTGTGTATTCAAGCTGTATACCGCCCAACCACATAGGCCGGCCTTCTTTTAAGGGATGTACGTCGTAGCCGAAGCCTACTTTAATTTTCATTATATATATTTAAAGATTATAAATCTTTTTTATCTGAGTCCGGTTCGCCGCGGTGAATACAAATCCCGAAGAGCTTTAACTACCTGCTTAATCTACCTACAATCCGTTGGCTAAAGCCTAACGGCAATGAAAGCCGTGCAGAGCATTGTATTAACATCAAATCAGCTTTAAGCACCACCCAATAAATTGGGCGAATTTTAATTATTATTCTACAGACTTATAAAACAGCGTCGAACAGTTCTCTGGAGCCAGTACAGATTTCGCTACACGGGAAATATCTTCCGGAGAAACTTTCTGTATTTTACCGGCTTCCATATTCACCAGTTCAGGATTACCCAGCATGGCTGCATAAGCAAGATTCATTGCCCGGTTCAATACTTCTACTTCACCAAATAGCAGTGTTGATTCTGCCTGATTTTTAACTTTGTTCAATTCTTTTTCAGAAAATGTTTCCTGAGAAATTTTAGCGATCAATTCTTCCACTTCCTGGTTTGCATCTTTCAACTGTACGCCTTTGGAAAGTTTTCCATCAATCACCATCAAGCCCGGATCTACAGAGCTTAGTACGTATGCATTCAATGAAGTAAATATTTTTTTCTCCTGCACCAGTTTGTCGTACAGACGGGATGATTTTCCTCTTCCCAGAATATCACTCAACAAATCTGTCGGATAAAAATCAGGGGATAGTTTACCCCCCATGTGATACGTTTTATACAGTGCATCCAAAGGGACTTTCGCACCTGTTTCTTCAAAGCGTGCTGCCGTTTGCTTTGGTTCAACAGGTATCGAGCGTTTTCTACGCGTACCGGAAGAAATCGGACCAAACCATTTTTCAGAAAGTGCTTTTACCTGTTCCAGCGTTACATTACCTGCAACTACCATGTATGCGTTGTTCGGCAAATAGTAAGAATAAAAGAAGTCACGCACATCATCCATGGTTGCATCTTCGATATGAGAAATTTCTTTCCCGATCGTAGCCCACTGATACGAGTGCTGTTTATACGAAAGCGGACGAAGTTTCAGCCATACATCGCCATATGGCTGGTTCAGGTAACGTTGTTTAAATTCTTCGATTACTACACTACGCTGTACCTCCAGTACTTTCGGGTCAAATGAAAGTGCCATCATACGATCGCTCTCCAGCCAGAAAGCTGTTTCAATATTATTTGCAGGAATCGTGATGTAGTAGTTCGTGACATCCGGCGAGGTAAAAGCATTATTCTCCCCGCCTGCCTTTTGAAGTGCCTTGTCGTATGATTCAATATTTTTTGAGCCTCCAAACATCAAATGCTCAAAGAGGTGTGCGAAACCTGTCTTGGTGATCACTTCATCTTTTGAACCCACATCATACAATATGTTCAGTGCAGCCATTGAGGTTGTGTGGTCTTCATGTACAAAAACTTTCAACCCGTTATCTAATACAAAAGAAGAATATTTAATCATTTCAAATTCATTTTGAACAAAAATAGAAACAGAAGCTGTATTTTTATACCTTATTTGCTAAAAGCTTTACACCAAGCCTAAATATTCTTTTATTTTGTGAAAGGATGCGGTTCGTCTTTACAAAGAGATAAACGACTTTATGATATCATTTGACCGAAAAAATATTGATCAGGAAACACTGATCCGCTTATACAAAGAGCTTTTGAAGCCCAGAATGATCGAAGAAAAGATGTTGTTTCTTCTTCGCCAGGGTAAAATTTCCAAATGGTTTTCGGGGATTGGTCAGGAAGCAATTTCTGTGGGCATTGGTTGTGCGCTTGAAAAAGAAGAATATATTTTACCTCTGCATAGAAATCTGGGCATTTTCACCAGCCGCGGTATTCCGTTGCATCGCTTGTTTTCGCAATTTCAGGGAAAGCCTTCGGGGTTTACCAAAGGTCGTGATCGCTCCTTCCATTTCGGGAGTAAAGAACACCATATCGTTGGAATGATTTCACACCTGGGTCCGCAGATGGCAGTTGCCGACGGGATCGCATTGGCAGAGAAACTTTCCCGCAGCAGACGTGCAACCCTTGTTTTCACAGGTGATGGAGGTACGAGCGAAGGTGATTTTCATGAAGCCCTGAATCTTGCTTCAGTGTGGGATCTGCCGGTAATCTTCCTGGTTGAAAATAATGGTTATGGACTGTCTACCCCACTGGAGGAGCAGTTCCGCATAAAAAGCTTTAAAGAAAAAGGTCCTGCTTATGCCATTGAAACACATACCATTGATGGCAACAATATTCTGGAGGTCTATACAAAAATACGCGAGCTGGCTGAATATGTGCGGCGCGAATCAAGACCAGTATTGATTGAGGCCATTACCTTCCGCATGCGTGGCCATGAAGAAGCTTCAGGGACCAAATATATTCCCGAAGAATTGTTTGCAGCCTGGGCAAAAAAAGATCCGGTAGAAAATTTCGAGCGCTACCTGCTGGATGAGGGAATGATTACCATTCACGAAATCGAGGATATTAAAGAGAAAATCAAAAACTCTATTGAAGAAGCCTGGTCATACACTGATAATGAGAAAGAGCCTGTGGCCGATAGTTCTATTGAAGAAGAAGATATGTATGCACCCTATGTGCATATGAAGATCCGGCCAAGAACAACGTTAAGCAGTGAAAAACGCTTTATTGACGCGATCAGCGACGGCTTAAGGCTTGGCATGGAAAAATTTCCGCGACTGATCCAGATGGGTCAGGATATCGCTGAATACGGTGGTGTATTCAAAGTTACCGAAGGTTTGGTAGAGCGTTTCAGCAAAGAACGTATCCGCAATACCCCCCTGTGTGAATCTGCCATAATAGGCGCAGGTTTAGGCCTTGCTGTAAAGGATTATAAGTCGGTGATCGAAATGCAGTTTGCCGATTTCGTTACCAGCGGATTTAATCAGGTGGTGAACAACCTGGCGAAATCCCACTATCGTTGGGAACAGAAGGCTGATGTGGTTATCCGTATGCCTACGGGTGCGGGCACCAGCGGCGGTCCTTTCCATTCGCAGTCGACCGAAGCCTGGTTCTTCCATACGCCGGGTTTGAAAATTGTTTATCCATCGAACCCATATGATGCCAAAGGCCTGTTGCTGGCGGCCATTGAAGATCCGAATCCTGTTTTATATTTTGAGCATAAAGCTTTATACCGTTCCATCAGCGCTGAAATTCCGGATGATTACTATACTGTACCCATTGGTGAAGCGTTAGTTGTGGAAGAAGGTGATGATCTTACCATTGTAGCCTATGGCAATGCTGTCTGGTGGGCAAAAGAGGCTGTAAAAAAAGAAGCTGCATCTGCTGATATTATTGATTTGAGGAGCTTATTGCCATGGGACAAGGAAACAGTCCTGAAAAGTGTATTAAAAACCGGCAGGGTTTTAGTGATCAATGAAGATACATTGACCGGTTCCATTTCAGCTGAAATAGCTGCCTGGATCAGCGAAAACGCATTTGAGCACCTGGATGCCCCTGTTATGCGCGTGGGCAGCCTGGATACAGCCGTTCCTTTCGCCAAAGCACTGGAGGATAATTTTCTTCCGATCAGGCGGATTCAGGACAAATTGAAGGAACTTCAATACTACTAATCCCGTTTAAGTATAGGATTCGATTGTAAATACTTTGTAAAATACTTAGATTTACCTTACTAGAAATACGACTATGAAATATATCTTAATTCCATTTATTGCTTTATTCATTGTAATAAACACAACATCGTGTAACAAACATTCTTCATATCCTTGTCCGGGTTTGGGAATGAGTAATGAAGCGGATATAAGTCAGTTTGATGAAAACGGTCAATTAAAAACGGATTCAAAAAAGAAAAAGAAGACCAATACAAATGGTCGTTTCAATGTTGACAACGGATTGATCAACAAAAAAAATCCGAAGCAACTTAAGACAAAGGGTCGCAAACGCGTTTAACGATATTCTTCATGGGAAAAAAAACCTTTCAATTTTTACTTCTTTCGACAAGCATCTTTATGATGCTTTTGTCATTTCAGGGCTATAGTCAAACAGGCTCTGAGGGAGGAACTGTTAATATTCAGAAGAAACAAAAAGAAATGAGTTCTTCTCAGGGCAATATTAAAGTCAAGAAATCGAAATCTACCGATATTCATAAGAACCAAAAAAACATGGGCCAGTCCCAGGGTACGATGAATACGAAGCAAGCCAATGCTTCCCACTCAGGCGGCCCTAAGAATAACCAGGCGCTGGCAGAAGCAAACAAAGGTACGAACGTACAAAAGAAGCAACGCCAGATGGGGACCAATACAGGTGATATTGTTGTTTCAAACAAGACAGGTGTAAAACCTCCGCATTACGACAACACTGTTGTTGTTGATGAAAGACCTCAACGCAAGCAATCGAAGCAGATGAGCAAATACCAGGGCGATATTGTACCGGCTGAATCAAATTCTCATGGACCATTGAATTCAGGTTCTACTGTATTGGTTAGAGAAATGGATAGAAAACAGGAAAAGCAACGTGCTAAATATTCCGGTGATATCGGAAATAACTTCCTGGAGAAGCGCTCTAAAATGCGTGAAGAGAAAAACAGACAGGTATCTTCTTACAAAGGCGATATCCTGGTGCGTACGCTTAATGCACGTGCTAAACGTACACGCAAAAAAGCGAAAGATATTGCGAACTACAGAGGCGATCTTATTGTTAAACGTGTTAAGAAAGGCATGCACCCGAGCTCTGTATACCAAGGCGGCAAGGTTAAAAACTCTTACGAGGCAAAAGAGAAATACCGTAAGAAAATGCTTAAGAAATACGGCAAAACAGAAGGCCTGGAAGATGCGAACTGGCAAAAACAGAAAAACAGCACGCCGCGATACGATAAACGTGAGGCCGAAATCTGGAACTTACAACCAAAACAATGAACTGGACAGCATTAACTTCTGAAGAGCAATTACAGGAAATCATAACCGAGTCTGAAAAGGCTCCGGTTATGATCTTCAAACACAGTACACGCTGTTCCATCAGTTCCATGTCACTGAACAGACTTGAGAGGAGCTGGAGTGAGGCTGAAATGCCTGGCATTAAAACCTTCTATTTAGATCTGATAGCATACAGACCTATCTCTTCTCAGATCGCACAATTGTTCAATGTAGAACACGAATCTCCGCAGGCAATCCTGATCCATCATGGCAAGAGTGTGTGGGACGCTTCCCATTATGATATCCAGTATGATTCGATAAAAAAAGTACTAAGTACTTAGTAAGGAGTACAGAGTAAAAAAAGAGCCTGCAGAATCTTAATCCTGCAGGCTCTTTTTTTTTGATGAGCTGTAATTATTACAATAATAATGTTTACTCTGTACTTAGTACTAAAAGTTAAACGTTGTTTCCTGTACAATATCTGGATGCAGACTCAATGCAACCGGGCAGGTATGAGCAGCGCGTTTTAATATTTCCGCCTGTTTGGGCGTTAAATTTTCAGGATTTGGGTAGGTAAAGTCAATTTTAATTTTGGCAATTTTTCTCGGCGGTTCAGCAGTCATGACTTTTTCGATCGTGGCCGTCAAAGAAGTTAAAGGTATATTGTCGCGTTTGGCAACGATACCCATAATGGTCATCATACAACTACATAAGGCAGCAGCGACAAGGTCTGTAGGTGAGTATGCTTCTCCTTTTCCGTTATTGTCTACTGGTGGATCTGTAACGATTGTATTGCCGGATTTTAAATGTTTACCGGTAGTTCTTAGTTCCCCGACATATTCCGCGGTCATTTGATACATAAAGAATAATTTTAGCGTTGTTAGGAAAATTACTAAATTTAAGGGAAGTCTCTATTTATGAAATTAAAAAACACTTGTTTTCTTATATTATTTGCCTTGTTACAGCTTCCCGCCTTTGCTCAAAGCGCTGAGAGCGAAGGACGGATTGATTACGAAAAGGAATTTCTTGCAGGTGTAAACTTTAATACAAACGGCGGTTTAATAGGCGGTTTCATGTTGCGTTACACACGCCAGCTTTATGAAAAACCAAACCAGTTTCACAATTTTGGTCTGGAAGTAGGTATTGTAAAGCATCCGAAAGAACTCAGATATGCCAGCCAGCAAAGCGGCGGAACATTCATTGCCTATAAAAGTAATCACCTGGTTGTTTTGCGCCCAACATACGGCCGTGAGTTTGTACTGTTCCATAAAGGAAATGAAGACGGTGTGCAGCTTGATTTTATATTAAATGCCGGTCTTTCCTTCGGTGTACTTACTCCTTACTATATTCAGTACCAGAAAGGCACCGAAACTGTTTTAGTTCCTTATGACCCGGTTGAAACGCCGGATATCAATTTAGTGATCAACTCTTCCGGCTACACAACCGGCTTAGGGCAGTCTAAAGTTGTTCCGGGCGTACATTTGCGCACAGGCTTTAGCTTTGAATACGGCCATTTCAGCAACAAAGTAACCGGTCTGGAAGTGGGTTTCCTGTTTGAGGCATTTACTAAGAAAATGGTCATGATGGAGGCTCCGGCTTCTTACAACGGTTCTTTCCATAACAATCAATTTTTCAGCTCTATATACCTGATCATTTTTTACGGAGGCAGAAAATAGGCGAAATCAAACCAATTGGTCTGATTTTCTGTTGACAGAACAGAAACAAGGGCAATATTTACTACCTTTGTATTGTTCATTAGATTGGTTGAGACATGATTGAATTACCTGTAGTACCCTCTTCTTCGGATCGGAAATCAAAACCTGACTGGTTGCGCGTAAAATTGCCTATCGGTAAAGAATACACGAAGCTTCGCGCGTTGGTTGACGAACACAAGCTGCATACAATCTGTCAGAGTGGGAATTGTCCGAATATGGGCGAATGCTGGGGCGCGGGCACGGCTACTTTTATGATTCTGGGAAATGTATGTACGCGTAGCTGTACGTTCTGTGCAGTAGCTACCGGCAGACCAACGGAATATGATGTAGATGAACCTAAGCGTGTGGCTGAAGCTGTGCGTTTGATGAATGTGAAGCATTGCGTAATCACTTCTGTAAACCGGGACGAGTTGAAAGATAAAGGTGCTGAAATCTGGTACCAGACGGTTGTACGTGTAAAGGAAGAAAGTCCGCAGACTACGATTGAAACATTGATCCCGGATGTTAAGTCTGACTGGGCTTCTTTGGAGCGTATGATCAGCGGCGGTCAGGAAGTGGTATCGCACAACATGGAAACCGTTGAGCGTTTATACAGACGTGTTCGTCCGCAGGCAAAGTACAGCCGCAGCCTGGAAGAAATACAACGCATTAAAAATTTCGGTAAGCGTACCAAGTCCGGCATCATGCTTGGTTTGGGCGAAACCAAAGATGAAGTATTGAAAGCGATGGACGACCTGGTTGAACATGGTCTGGATGTACTTACGTTAGGACAATATTTACAACCGACGAAAATGCACCTGGAGGTTGCGGAGTTTATTCACCCGGACCAGTTTGCTGAGTACAAAGAGATTGGTTTATCAAAAGGACTGGCATATGTTGAATCAGGTCCGCTGGTTCGTTCTTCTTACCATGCAGAGAAGCATATCTGATCTTCGTAAAAGTTTATATAAGAAAAGACCAGCTCGATTTGAGCTGGTCTTTTTTGTTTTTTCGTAGAATGCATGAGACGAAGCGTACGAAGAACCAAATGGATTATAAATCCTGTTTATCTGGCTTCCGGATTGCAAATCCGGAAGAGCTTGATAATTCATAACTCATTCTTTCTTCCTCCCCCGTACAGTAGCGGCTTCCAGGTTGCCGTGGTATTTTACCCAGGCAGCGTCTACATCTACCAAACCGAATTCCTTTACCCATGCTGCCACGGTCGACAGGCGCTGCGGGTCATCGTACTGCGGACTGAACATATCGAAGGTATCGAGAATGATCCATTCTTTCAGCTGTTCAGCGCTCATGCCTGCGGGTAACGTACGTTCTATATCACAGATGGGAACAAAACGATTCAGCGCACCAAGGCCTATTCTTCTGTTGAATTTATAGATCGCAATTAATGTGTTGATGTTCTTCCGGATCAGTGACATCAGCGTGTCGTGCTTCAGGCGTTTCAAAACGGGTCGAAGGATATATTTACTATGTACCTTGGTGAATATATTGCGGATGGGATAAAAATCTATGATCAGTTCGCCGCCGGGCTTCACCATTTCTGTAAGCGCTTGCACCGAGGCTTTGAAATCCGGTGTATGCTGCAGCACACCTAAGCAGATGACTTTATCGAATGATTCTTTTTTAAACGGCAGGTCATAGATGCTTGCCTGAAACAATTTCAATCTTGCATGCGGACCGTTGTTCCTGTAGTTGGCTTCTACCGCCGAAGAGTAATCAACGGAATAAAGGTTTGCCTTTGTATGATCGAGAATAATCTGGGAAAAACGGCCGGCACCACTACCCACTTCCAGCACACTGCACCCTTCAAGGGAACCTTTTTCCCATCGTGTCTGCGCGAAAAAACGTTCTTCAGAAACGGTATTACCTGAATATTTATCTATTTGCGTTTTTTGAAAAGTGTTCCATTCCAGGCCAAAATTGGCCGTATAATTGTTATCAGAGACCAGACGAAATGCCCCGTTGTGCATGGGATACACAACTTTATTATTTTCATCTAATAAACCCGTTTCCGATTCTTTTAATTCTTTCTTTGAAACCGGATCTATTATTACTACCATGTTACCTGCACGATTTATTTCAATTCAGTCCGTTTAATATTTCTTTAATATTAACATCCTTGATTGGTTTTACAATATAATCTGTAATAATAGGAAAGCTTTTTGATTTAATTAAATCCTTGTCATCAATGGATGAGCTAACCATG
>NZ_JBQCDF010000288.1:0-4380 GCF_051961495.1 Cytophaga sp.
ATGGAGATAATTTTTCTTTAAACCTGTGACTCCTCCGGAGTCATGACGTTCAATCTATTATTCTTAGGAGATTTCCGCGTTTGCGCCAGCAGTAATCAACCAGTAATAAAGTATTAAGTATAAAATAAAATGTTTGTTAGAAATGACTCCGGAGGAGTCACAGGTTTATAGAAAAACAGCAAGTGTAACACCGACCCCATCGGGGTCGAACCTTTCCCTGCTTGCCCCAGCGGGTGAGGCACAAGGCCAGCAGGAGAATGCTTGCGCCAGCAGGCCGAAAAGCGCTATTTGATCCATTATACTCAGAAATCACAGATTTTTCGTACTTTACACTTCAAACTTTACACTTTACACTTTTTACTTCCTTATCTTTGTAGTTATTCTTATTCATAAATAATGGAACATTTCTATTCAGACTACAAAATCGGAATGCTGGGCGGCGGTCAGCTGGGGCGTATGTTGCTTCAGGCTGCCGTAGATTATAACCTGGAAATTCATGTACTGGATCCCGATGGCGACGCACCTTGTAAAAACTGGGGCGCCAGCTTTACAACCGGTGTGCTGACCGATTTTGATACAGTATATCAGTTCGGTAAAGGCATGGACCTGATCACTATTGAAATTGAAAATGTAAATGTTGAAGCACTGAAAAAACTTCAGAAAGAAGGCACCAAAGTTTATCCGCAGCCGGAGATCATTGAAATGATCCAGGATAAACGTCTTCAGAAAGAGTTTTATATCAAGAACAATATTCCGACCGCACCGTTTGTACTGACCGATACAAAAGAAGATATTTTAAAGCACCTGAACCTGCTGCCTGCTGTACACAAGCTGGGCAAAGAAGGCTATGACGGAAAAGGCGTGCAGGTGATCGATACAAAGAACGACGTACCGAAGGGTTTTGACAAGCCCGGCTTGCTTGAAAAGAAAATCGATTTTGCAAAAGAACTGAGTGTGATCGTGGCGCGCAATCGTGACGGGCAGATCAGCGCTTTCCCGACTGTTGAAATGGTCTTCCATCCCGTACATAACCTGGTAGAGTTTTTATTCGCACCGGCAGAGATCTCCGAAGAGCTTCATAAAAAAGCAGAAAAAATTGCCAAAGGCGTGATCAACGACATTGGTCTGGTAGGTATCCTGGCAGTTGAAATGTTTTTGACGAAAGATGGTGAAATTCTTGTGAATGAAATCGCGCCACGCCCACACAACAGCGGCCACCAGACGATACAGGCAAATTATACCTCGCAATATGAACAGCATCTGCGCGCGATCCTGAACATGCCGCTGGGCGCAACCAACCAGCAGTGTCCTGCTGCCATGGTAAACCTGTTGGGCGAACCGGGTTATGTAGGCAGCGCTATTTTTGAAGGTCTGGAAGAAGCATTGAATATTGAAGGTGTATACCCGCATTTATATGGAAAGAAAATCACAAAACCTTTCCGTAAAATGGGACATGTTACTATTTTAGACAAGTCTATCGAAGGCTTGAAAAAGAAATCGGAAGAAGTTAAAAACCTTATAAAGATCATCGCATGAGCAAGCCATTAGTAGGAATCATCATGGGCAGCCAGTCGGATTTAAAAATCATGTCGGCTGCAGCAGATATACTGGACAAATTCGGAATACCATTTGAACTGACAATCGTATCGGCACATCGTACACCTGAACGTATGGTTGAGTACGGACAGGCAGCGGTTGATAAAGGATTGAAATGTATTATTGCCGGGGCTGGCGGTGCGGCGCACTTACCGGGCATGGTAGCAGCGTTGACAACCTTACCCGTGATCGGTGTTCCCGTAAAATCTTCCAACTCCATTGATGGCTGGGATTCTGTATTGTCTATCCTCCAGATGCCTTCCGGCGTTCCGGTGGCAACCGTAGCGCTTGATGGTGCAGCCAATGCAGGCATCATTGCGGCACAGATCATCGGAGCATTTGACAGTGAAGTACAGAAAAAATTACAGGCATATAAAATTGAACTGAAATCGAAAGTAGAGGAGTCGGTAGAGACGATAAAGAAAAACGGTTTCAGGTCACTGCTGAAATAACATCACCTGAAAGTTTATGAGAATTTTTATCTGTATTTATTTTTTCTGCTGCTGCACATTTTTACAGGCGCAGCAGGAAGTCCGCTGGGCATGCAAAGTGCTTGAGACAAACGACAAGAATAACGGTGCTTTAAAATACTCACCGCAGCATGCATTGGGTGTGCCTAAAATATATCCGGCATACGGCGCCGGCATGTCTGCAAACAACTGGATCATTGGCTACAACAGCAGCGGTTACAAAAGTTCCAATGTAACATTGAAGGTAGGCTTTTGCGACCCCATCATTGCGGAACAGGTTGTTATTGTTGAATCATACAATCCGGGCGCAATCACATCGGTTACCATTGTTGAACAATCCGGTGCAACAGAAAAAGTATATACTGCGGTTTCAAAACCTTTGACAGAAAAGAACAGGGTATTATCGATACCAATTAAAAAATGTAAGTCGCCCGTTATTGCGGTATTGATCACGGCTTCAAACATGGAGTCAACCAACTGGAATTACATTGATGCCATTGGTATTGCATCCACTGCCGAGCCGGTAAACCTTACTGTTAATGTAAGCACTGATGCCGCACTAACCGGCGTTTCAGCTCCGCTGGGCGATGCCATTAATTCCAGATACATTGAGGCCTACCCCATCATTTCAGCAGACGGCAAACTGCTGTATTTTTCAAGACTCGGTGATCCGGCAAACGTTCTTGATTCAACCAAAACAGATATCTGGTATTCGAACAAAACGGCAGACGGACAATGGAGCAAGGCGCAGAATATCGGCAGGCCATTGAATAACGAAGGTCATAATTTTGTTTCCTCACTTACACCCGATGTAAATACCTTGCTGATTGCAAATACATATAACCCTGATGGTTCTTCAGACCGCAACGGTGTGTCGATCTCAAACCATTCGGCTGCAGGCTGGGAACTTCCGAAGGAGCTGATGATCGAAGGCTTCGAAAATTCAAATATATACTCTTCTTTCTTTTTAGCAGCAGATGGCAAAACAATGCTGTTGAGCATTCAGATGCAGGACTCTTACGGGGACCTCGACCTGTATGTGAGTTTTATGAAAACGGATAAAACCTGGACAAAGCCCATGAACATGGGTAAAAAACTGAACACTTTTCAATCGGAAGCCACACCGTTTCTGGCATCAGACGGGAAAACACTTTACTTCGGTTCCAACGGCTATCTGGGTTATGGCGGGTATGATATTTTCATGACCAAACGTCTGGATGATACCTGGAAGAACTGGAGCACACCTGTAAACCTTGGTCCAAAGATAAATTCCATCAACAGCGAACTTGCCTTTTCAGTACCGGCTTCAGGAGATGTAGCATACACCTACTCCGTAAGAAATGCAGAGTACAATAGTGACATTTTCATGGTATCGCTGGCGCCTTCGGCAAAACCAGATCCGGTAACAATTATTTCCGGTCGCGTGCTGGATGCTAAAACCGGCAACCCCATTGGCGCCGAAATTGAATACGACATTTTATCGACAGGGGTCAACGTTGGGGTAGCGAATTCAAATGCAGTTACAGGAGATTATAAAATTGTGCTGCCTGCCGGAAATACGTATGCCTACAGAGCCAAGGTTCCCGGTTATTTATCATTGAGCGAAAACATAAGCATTGAAGCAGCATCCGGCTATACCGAAACGCATGTAGATTTAATGCTGGTGCCGATAGAAACCGGACAAAAGCTTGAATTAAAAAATGTATTTTTTTATCAGAGCAGCGACAAACTTATAGAAACATCTTATTCTGAATTAGATAGAATTGCTGAAGTAATGAAGCTGAATCCGGCTGTAAAAATTGAGCTTGACGGACATACGGACAACCAGGGAGATGCCGCCTTAAATATGGAATTGTCGCGGAAAAGGGTAGTAACTGTTAAGAACTATCTGATTTCTAAAGGTATTGATTCAACCCGAATCAGCACGAAGGCATTCGGCGGCACGAAACCAATTGCACCAAACGATACGGAAGAAAATAAAAAGAAGAACAGGCGGGTGGAAGTCATTATTGTGGCGCACTAATTGCAATAATTCATTCAAAAATAATAAGATTCCGTTCAAATACATATTTGTGTGCAGAACGGCAAAATCACACTTCGTTTGAAGAATAAAAATTTGTATCTTAAGGTCAAATAAGCTAACCGTATGTTTGATGCGTTTTTAACATTTGATGGGTGGATGAGTTTGCTTACGCTTACCATCATGGAAATTGTTTTAGGGATTGATAATGTTATTTTTATTTCATTTATATACGATAAATTGAATGAAGACATTCAATCAAAAGAGCGTTTCATAGGTTTATCAGGCGCACTA
>NZ_JBQCDF010000289.1:0-25374 GCF_051961495.1 Cytophaga sp.
GGTATCTCATTACCAAGCCCATAATATAAAGCTCTTGCGCCTAATTCACCTGCATTCCGTTGATTTATTTGATCAATCCCTGGATAAGGAGCATGGTATTGTAATTCTACAATATCACTTGGTTGATTGTCTAAAGTAAGATTCGCAGTAATTAAATCATCTAAAGAAGCATCTTCAGTCTTAGCATTTATACTAGTATTATTTGTAAAGTTTTCTACAAGTATTAACCTTATACGATTACCGATCCATACATTATCAAAAGCAAAACCATCAGTCTTTTGATTTGTACCTGCAAAGGATACTCGAAAACGAATTTGTTTATTCTTGTCAATCACATCATCTAAAACATAACGAACATTTTTCCATCCGTTCGTTGAATCGGTCCCAGTCCACCCATTTTGATTTAATGATGTAGGACCTGATGGACGGGAACTTATATTGGTTCCATTATTATACCAATTTATACCACCGGATTTTGTATTACCTAATGTCTCCCAATCCTTACCATTTAATGTATATTGCAAGTTTGCACCGGAAGTATTTGCACGGGTTGCAGACCATATATCCATATGAATCATTGGTCTGTCTAAATCGTCAAGCACAAAACATGGACTGTACACATAAGAATGTTCATTCATCTTATAAGATCCCGATAAATTTGTAGCCCACACAAAATCGTTATTTGAGCGTGATTTTATAATAGACTTATTCGCAAAACCCCAAGCCCAGGAAGAAGCTGTATCAGCAGCAGTACTTGGAATCCATCCTCCTTGGCTTGTCTGAAAATCATTTGCATATGGGATATCTATACTAACATCAATCATTGGAAATATAAAAACCTTTTGCGAATCAATACTTTTGCAATGGTTATTCGTTATTGCTGTTTGCGTCACCGTATATACACCAGGACTTAAAAATTTGTAATTATAATTCCAATAATTTACTGAAGGGTTATGATTGGAGGCTTTAAAAATAGTATCCTTAATCCCCACAAAATTCCATACTATTGTATCAATCCATCCTGTACCATTAGGTATAGAGGTAGCATTTGAAAATTTTGTAACATCTCCATTACAAACTTTATCCCATGAGAAGCTTATATTCGGATACGGACCAATAAAAGTACTTTTTTGTACGCTCTCACTACAACCAGCCTGCGTTGTAAGTGTATATTTGATAGTATGATTTCCGGCAGGAAGAACTAAATCAATATTTTGATTATTATAAATCGAATTATCTACCTGCCATTTCCAGTTATTAATAACATCATTTACTCCATTCCCTAACACAACTGATGCTGAATCTTTCAAATGAATAACATCTCCTTCACAATACGATGATATAGTAAAGTAAGGAACAGGTATGGCATTAACATTCACAATTTTAGAGTCCGTATTGATACATCCATTAAGATCTGTATATTTTACTGTAACAGTATTAACAGATGAAGCAATTTTAGGATTGAACATATATGCCGATGAAATAAACTCAACACCAACGCCTGAATACGTAGTTGTACCTCCTGTAGGAGACACAGAAGTAGTTAATTGAACCGCTGCATCATTTCTGCAAAAATCAGTTCTAAATCCTATAGCATTCTGCCTTGTATCTTGTTGTATTAAAACCTTTGGTTTATTGAAAATTCTAACATATTGAAATACCATTATGTCTAAATCTGAATAATCACAAAAGATTGTAATCATTGTATCCTGACCTGAAAAAATAATTCCATCCGGTGAAAAATTCGCAGTTCCCTTAACCTCATCAACATCCGTTATCCCTGGCCCCGTAAATTTCCCTACGCCTCCATTGGACGATAATCCATATATACCATCTCCTACACAATATTTAGGTAATAATCCATTAATGTATAATCCAGTAGTAGTTGCCACAGTAATAGTTTTGGAAGCACTGGCTGTACAGCCATTAGGAGCAACTAATGTTCTTGTTATATCAAAAGTACCAACACCAGTTACGCTTGGATAAAACATGTTTGTTATATTACTCACTCCATTACCTGATAATGTAATTATACCACCAAAGGATGGATTTGTCTGAGTGCCTGAAATTGAAACAGACGTGCTCGTAGTTGGATAAATACTTTGATCCGGAGTAAGTGCAATTGTCACCGACGGTGCCTGAAGAATATTTATACCAGACTGCGTGTATACATTCGGACAACCAACAGAATTTGTATATGAATATGTTACCGAAGTAATTCCTGGCAAAAGTGTATTTGGTTTAAAAGTGTTGCCCGAAACTCCATTTCCTGAAAAAACACCGCCACTCGGAAATCCTGTCAATGTTACATCTGCATCATTACTGCAATACGAATTCTGCATTCCAGAAAAATTTACTGCAGGAATTGGTTTAACAGTAATATGAACTGTATCAGAACTGACACAACCATTTTGATTAGCAGTATATGTTAATACAAATAAACCCGGGCCAGATATACTCGGCCTAAAAATGCTTCCTACTAGACTAGTATTAGATTCAGATATAGTATAATTACCTCCACTTGGACTTCCATTTAATGTTAAGTCAGCAGCATTGGCGCAAACAACTTTTTGCGCGACCGTCAAATCAACATTGGCCTGCTTACTCTCAAAGTGCGCGTGCACATATTGATTTTTATTGTTTTGATTTTGGGAAGCTGTACCGCCAGTAAATAATAAATCACCAGATGAAGTAGTATTGATTGCATGCACCTGGATGCCTCTTAATATAAAACTATCTTTCTGAGTGGTTGTGTTTAATAAATAATTCAACGTAATCTTATTAGGAGTCACATTTAAATCTGCAAAAGAAATATCTGTCGATGCAGAGATTATAACATTACCAACTCCCGCGTTGAATTCAAAATTAAGTGGAGCATTTAATTCATAGGTCTGTACATTTGCAGAAATAGCAAAATCCGTTTTATTTTTTTCAGCAATCTTAATGTCCGGAATGGAAACAAAAGAACCTCCAACACACATATTAACATTACCGGCAGATGTAACAATAACCTGCGATTTAGCTGTAATAAAATCAAATAATAACAACAAAATAACGACTAGACATTTCTTTACAAAAATATTTTTAAAAGCTTTATTAAATTTTTCCATAATACTGATAAATTTGAAAGTGAAGGTTTTATAGATAGATAAATAGAGTAAATACTTCTGATTAACTTAATATCCGAAGAAAATACTGGTACGAGAACACACATACACTTACCACAAGTGATACAAAGCAGCTGATTGTACGAAACATAGTTAAAAGACTTTAAAAGAAAATATAAAATGGTACTTGATAAAATTAAGGAACTTAAAATCCTATAATTTTATTGTTCCAAAAATAAGCATATTATTACAAATTAGTAAGTAAAAATATTAAGAAAGTGTTGAATTAATCATAGAAACAAAAACCTCCTAGGCTAGTTTTAACAATTTGATTGAAAACCAAAAAGATCAAATAAGCTCAGAAGGTTATAGTTAAATTATGATCCGCCGTGGCGGGATAAATTTATAATTACTTAGTGTATCACCACAAACTTTTGCGTCTTCACGCCAGCATTGCTATTGCTTAAACGAAGGGTATAAAAACCGTTTGCATAATTGCTTGTATTGATCGTAAACCCATCGGCACCATCTGTAAGAGTACCTTCATCTATTACCCTGCCCATTTCATCAACGACCATCCAATTGTATTTACCTGAAAGTTTACCATTCAATGCTACAGTAGTACTATTGTCAGCAGGATTCGGATATAAAGACACGGTAGATGTTGTTTCAGTAGGATCGAATACTCCGGTTGAAACAGTAGCGCCTAAACCCTTATATGCAGTTTGGTAAATTTCTTTGGTTACGTTATCCTGAACAAAAGCAATAACCGCTATTTTTTCGGGATTATAAATATTATTTGATCCAAAAGGCAAGCTAAAGTTAACCGTCCTACTATCACCGACAGCAGCAAAATTAAAACTTGTACCTGCGGCATCTGGCAAGAACTTCGCATGTACCCACTGATAGCTGCTTTCACCATTTGCACCTACGATCCCATTAACAAAACGCTCCAATACAGAAATATATACCGTCACATTATTTTTAACCTTGATTTTATTTTCTACAGTTACTTTACCGGAAACAACATTATTTACAAGTACAGGCTCTAAAGTCAATGTAAACGCGGGATCATATAAGGCCCGTGTATTGATTGTATTGGTATCAATCTGAAAGGCGCTGCCTCTGAAATAAGATCCATCAATACAGGAATAAGGAACCTGGGTAACTCCATAATAAAGTGCTCTTGCACCGGCATCGGGAATATTGCGTGCATTAATCTGATCAGGTCCTGGAAAGGCCGTATGATATTCTAGCTTCACAATATCTTTTGGTTCGTTATTCACTAAATTATCTGTTACTAAATCATTCAGTTTTGCATTTTCGACTTTTGTAAAAGATGTAGAATTATTTGTAAAATATTCTGCTAAAATCAATCTTGTGCGATCTCCGATCCATACATTATCAAAAGCAAAACCATCTGTCGTTTCCTCTGTCCCTGCAAACGCAATACGGAAACGAATATTTTTACTGCTTCCTAATTCCTTATCAAAAATGTGACGAGCATTTTTCCAACCTACCGTATTGGTATCTGTCCATCCATTCTGATCCAGATCTGTACCGGAAGGTCTGGCTACAATGTTTCCGGTATTATTATACCAGTTTACTCCGGACTCATTCCGTTTACCTAAGGTTTTCCAGGTTGTGCCATCCACAGCATATTGTAAGTTGGCGCCTGCAACATTATTAATCATGGATGACCAGATATCTAAATGTATCATTGGTTTTGTAATATCCTTCAATGTAAAACAAGGGCTATATACATATGAAACCTCTTTTGGATTAAATGAACCATCAAGGCTTGTTACCCATACATTATTATTTGATTTTATAGCTGATTTATCTGCTATGCCTAATTTCCAGCTTGATAAATTTTCAATCGGTGCATCCGCAATCCAGCCACCATTATTTACTTCAAAATCGCTTGAATATGGTTGAGAGGAAGTAATGTCCTGTGCTGGCAAAATAAATACCTTTTGGGTGTCCGAGAAGATACAATTATAATCACTTGTAGCTTTTAAGATAACTGAATAAGTTGACGGCACATCAGTTAACGCATTTATAAATGTATGACTAGTGTCTCCATTGTATTCAGGTAGATTTAAATCAACTTTTGGTTTACCATCTCCAAAATCCCAGACAACGTTTGTAATATTTCCTTCAACAATACTAGAGGTATTATAAAACTTAGTATTTTCTTTATTACAGATCTTATCCCAGGTAAAGTTTGTTTTAGGATATGAACCGATGGTAATTACAGTATCAACTGTAGCATTTATACAGTTTTTATCTGTTGTCAATCGATACGTGAATGTATGCTTCCCCGCAGTTAATTGTAATGTTGTATCATTCTTAAAAGTATTCGAGTAAACTATATTATCTATTTTCCAGTAACATGATTTTATAAAACTGTTTGCACCGTTGTCAGTATTTAATTGGGATGATAAATCACTTAAGGTAATAAAATCTTTTTCACATACGGTTGATAATTTAAATTGTGGTTTTGTATTATCTGCAGACAAAGGTATTCCATATACAATTGTATTCTTAGTCATAGAAGCTGTACAGCCAAATTTGTCCGTATAGGTATAAGTTATATTATGCTTTCCTACTACTGAAGGTTTAAACACAGCTCCTGTTAAAGGCGCAGTCAAACTTGAGTAAATCCCTCCTACAGGCGAACCATATAATATGATATCTGCATTAGATTTACAGTAGATTGTATCTAAATTAGTAAAGCTAGTATTTGGTATCGCATTTACAATTGTTGTCTTAGTAGCTGTATTCCAACATCCAGTAGCTGAATTAATACATTTATACGAGATATCATAAGAACCAGGAACAGCAACATTAGGATGAAAAATTCCTGAATTATCTAATGTTCCTGGCGCAATAGCTATTGAACCGTCAGATGATTTAATCGACAACTTACCATTGCTTGGTACTACATTTGATAAAATATCAATTGCAGGATCACTTGAACAATATTTCGAATTTAAACCTCCCATTAAAACATCAGGTAAGGTCGAAACATGGACAATAGAATCTACTGAAGCTTGACACCCATTCTGAGGATCATTATAGATATAAGTGATTTTATAATCCTTAGTCAATACACCATTATTATTCTTAGCGGCATCCTGAGGATAAAAAATAGTATCGTTTACACCTGTTCCCATACCAATACCTGGTTTAAAATATCCCCCTGAAGGACTTCCAGTCAATGAATATGAATTGATACTATCACAATACTTATTTTTAGGATCTAATCCTAATATAGATAATCCTGTAGGAGTTTTCTTAACTCTCACTCCTATATTTCCCGAAACCTTACAATTATTGACGTCAGTATAAGTATAAGAAATATTTGTAAGTAAAGAATTACTACTTCCTAAGTTAATTGCACCAGGAGAAAAGGTATTGTTATTTATTCCTGATCCTGAAAAAGAAACATTCCCTCCAGAGGATCCGCTTGCAACAATTGCAAAAGATGGTTGAGAATTACAGTAAACAGAATCAATATTACTTGAAACCAAAGCTGGAGCACCTGTAACTTCAACTGTGGTAGTTGCGCTACCATTAGCACCTGAAAATATAATCATGTATTCTCCAATATAAGGAGCATTAGCAGGAGAAAAAGACGCGCTACCATCATTAATGTTATTATCAATGATTACTTGAGGAGTATAATAATAAGGAGTACCACCTAATAAAAAATATGCATAAAATATTCCATGATCATTATTAACAGTCATTGTCACATCGTTGGAATTTTTACAATAAGCAGCGCTTAATCCATTTATAGTAGCTCCTACAGATTGCGCTACAGAAACAGTTTTAGTTGCAGATGTTGCACAGCCATTGGGGGCTGTCAAAGTTCTGGTAATAACAATGTTATTACCTTGGCCCACAGCATTAGGGTGAAATAAATCTAACCCCCCTGAAGACGTTACTCCATTACCAGATACTGTGATTACTCCCCCTGACGAAGGGTTATTTTGAGTTCCACCTATAATTACAGAATCCTGTGCGCTAAAATAATTATTTTGATCGGGATTCAATGTTATAAAAACAGTAGGCGATTGCTTTACAGATGTTTGCATAGTCGCCGTATTTGTACAACCGTTTGAAGAATATGTATAGGTAACATTTTTATTATTTCCCACCCCGGCATTAGATGGTCTAAAAAATGAAGTATTCACAATGCCACTTCCTGAAAAAGTTCCTCCGGTAGGAAAACCTGTCAATGGTACATCATTATCACCACTACAATAACTACTTGCTAAACCAAAAAAAGTAACTGCAGGAATAGGTTTTACAGTAATATGGACTGTATCTAAACCAGTACATCCATTTTGACTTGCTGTATATGTGACGACAAATAAGCCCGCACCAGAAAGTGAAGGTTTGAAGGTGCTTCCCGAAAGTGCTGATGTGGATGGTGAAACAGAATATGAACCACCACCAGGGCTTCCATTCAATGTAATATCAGAAGCGTTTGTACATACTACATTTTGTGAAGCATTTACACTAACGTAAGCTTGATTACTATTAAAATGTGCGTGCACATACTGATTTTGATTATTCTGATTTTGTGAAGCACTTCCCCCAGTAAAACGTAAATCATTTGATGATGTAGCTCCTACTGCATGCACCTGAATATTTTTAAAAATAAAGCTATCTTTTTGAGCTGTCGCATTTAAATAATAATTCAACGTTATTTTAGTTGCCGTTACATTTAAATATGCAAACGATATATCTGTAGAGGAAGGTGTTGTAACAGATCCCACTCCCGGATTGAATTCAAAATTGTTCGGTGCACTTAATTCATATGTCTGTAAGCTTGTTGAAGCATTAAAATCTGTATTAACCTTCTCTGCAACTTTAAAATCCGGTATTGTTTTATATGCACCACCTACACACATGTCGACATTGCCTCCGGATGTAACTACAACCTGGGCTTGTATAGTATGTACACAAAACAACACTGCAATTATTAAAACGATGTTTTTCATTTGATTTATTTGTTTATCAAAAACACAATATCTATTCTATATAATTCTATTTTTATTTCAATTCCCCGTTTGAATCAATACGGATCAATGATATCACATCATTTGCCCCTGTTGCATTACCACCAAATGCGATAGTTCCGGAAACCACAAAACCACCATCATTGGTTTGCACAACAGAAGATCCGTAATCATTACCTGTACCACCAAATGTTTTCGACCAGATTACATTAGCATTTGCATCTGTACGAACCACTAAAATATCCGAACTTCCTGTGCTCATCTCTGACCCAGTGATGATGAAACCTCCATCAAACGTTTTTAAAAATGCAGCAGATTTTGCTTGTGGAAGATTTGATAATGCTTTAAAATAAACTTTCGCGTCATTATTATCTACATTAGCAATAAAGATATTCCCGCTATTTGTAGTTCCTAATATGTATCTACTATGATTATTACCTATCAAAACATCTGTTGCACCAACAATAGAAGGATCTATACCGCCTTTACCAATATTTGATTTGGGATTATAAAAGAACGGATCTTTTTGTATTCTTCCCGTAGTAATCAACATATCAGGCGTATTTGTGTATGCACTTGTTACATAAACCGTATCATAATATTGACAAATTGATGTAGCGACATTTACAACATTATTGTTTCCATATTTAGATTCCCATTGTTTCACTTTCCCCTGATCCAATTTAACTAGGTATACTGCACTGGTATCTTTTACACTGCTATGAAAATAAGCGGTTCCAACAATTGCAAATCCATTATCCAGTGTTTTAATAATACGGTTTCCTATATCATTTTGCCCGGCAACGCCATATAAAATTTCTGAACCTACTAACTCTCCGCTGGCAGATAACTCCGCCACATACACATCTGTAGTTGTTCCGCCAGCCTCTGCTTTAGAACCTGTGAGGATATAATTGCCATTGTTTGATACTATGACACAATTCCCCTCATCATCGCCAGCACCGCCAAGTACCTTACTCCACTGTTCATTTCCGTATTGGTCGGTCTTAACCACCAGGATATCCTTGCCGTTCCCGTATGAATCCGTTGTACCCACCAGAATGTAACCGCCGTCGGGCGTAAGCGCCACGTTGCCGGCTTTCTGGGTTCCACCCTTGCCGTAATATTTTATAAAACTGTTTGCCTGTTCAGGCTTGATCTTTTCCTTGCGGCAGCTGCCCAACACCAGCACCAGGGATGCCAGCGAAAGAAAAATGATAGATGCCTGTATTCTATTTTTCATGTGTAGGTAATTTTTTAGGCTTGTAGAACGACTTGTAGTAGCCTACAGAAAACATCAGTGAGTTGAGGGTAAAGTTGTTGTCGACATACCCGTATTTGTAAACCAGATCCGCGTTGCTGTACTTATCATGCACGTCGGAAATATTATTCAGCCCGTACATGTATTTTGCGTCCAGTACAATGTAGCCGTAACCGGCTTTGTAACGCAGACCGGCACCCGCTACCAGCGAGTAGTTGAACATGTTGCGCAGGTCACGTGTGTTGATATCCGGCCCGATTGCCTGATTCGACTGCGTATTGATATCTTTCCGCGTCACATTCGCTTTCGCGTTCATGATCATGGATATAGCCGCGCCGCCCTGTACATAATAGCGCAGCTTCTGCTGCCCCATTGTATACTTCAGCACCACCGGCAGCTCCAGCCACAGCTGTGTTTCTTTCCAGGTCAGTTCAGAATAATCCATCAGCGTATTTTTGTACTGATATTTTTTAAAGGATAATAATGCATCAGCACCAAGACTGAATTTCTTATTCAGATAGATGTCTGCATTAAAACCGAAGTGTACATTCAGCAAGCCTTTATAATCCCCGGTGTTTTCTTCGGTGTTATATACCCCATAAGGCACAAATGAATTCGGTTTGGTTGAATTCATGCCTACTTTAAAGCCCAGTGAATACACCGGATTGGTGCGGTATGAATTAAAGAGGTTGATAAATTCAGACGGATCGGTCACCGGGTTCACCTGGTATTCCGGATCTGTTTTGATCAGCTCCAGGAAATACCGGTTAGCTTCTTCATCGCGGTTATCAAACAGCTTTGAAAGAATGATCAAACGATATGCCTGCAGTTTTTCAAACTTACTGAACCCGTCGCTCTGGATGCACGGCAGCAACATGTCTTCAATAACATTGATGCGGCCGGCCTCATACGTCTTCTCGGCATCGCGCAGCAGCTGCACGCAGCGGTTCTCTATAATCGAATCTTTGTTCTTATTCTGCGCCTGTACAGTCCCTGCAAACAGGAACAGTACAGCAGCGCATAAAAATGTACTCAGCGGAGTGAATCTCTTTTTCATTGTTTCCTCCTTAATATATTTTATCCATATTTTCTTCCTGACTTGGCAGTTCCGGACAAGTACGCTCATACGGAACACCTTCTTTCGCTACATAGCGTTTCCACTCTGCCCCGGTCATGTTGCGTTTCAGCAGGCCGCACATCTGGTCGGCCATGATCTTGCTGCTGGTCGGCCATACACGGATCAGGTTATCCCCACAGCCCGCGATCAGCTTATCGCCTTCCGGACTGAAGGTCATGGACCATACCCAGTTGCTGTGGTCTTTCAGCACCAGCGGCTGTTCGCTCAGTTCCGAAAGATCCCACACACGGATGGTTCCGTCAAAGCTGGCTGATGCCAGTTTTGAATCATCCTTGCTGAACTGCATTTCATTCACACGCGCCTTATGTCCCGGCAGTGCTACGACCAGACGCTTGCCTTCCACATCCATGATGCGGATCAGTCCCATGCTGTTACCGATTGCCAGGAACTCCCCGCCATGGCTATACACCAGGCTGTTGATCGGGTTGATATTCTTATCAATGATGAACGGTGTGAATGCATTGTCCAGCGAAACGATGGTGGTTTCACCATCATCGTTTGACACCGCAATGGTTTTGCCCTGCGGATTTAAAGAAACAGCTTTGATGATGCCTTTATCTCTGTAGATCGATGAAGATTTACCGGTTGCCAGGTCCCATACCACAATGGTACTATCCAGACTCGCCGTGATCAGCGAAGTACCGTCAGAAGTAAACTGTGTAAAGAATACATTTTTATGATGCCCGTTCAGTACAACCGGCTCTGCTTCCGGCTTTGCCGTATTCACAATACGCACGTTCGATGTGGCCCCCCCAAAGGCCAGGTACTGGCTGCTCGGACTGATCGACAAGCCACCGAAGGCATAATTGTTCGCATATACTACCGTCGGTTTCGGATTCATCGTTGCCAGGTCCCACTTCAGGATCTTGCCGTCTGAACCTGCTGTGTACAGTACTTTTCCGTCGTGGCCGTATACCACAGACTTCACGGCGTCTTTATGTCCGTGCAGCGCATTGTATTCCGATTTCTTCAAATCTTTCAATGCATAATACAAACCATCGTAGATCTCATGCTGGTTTACGTTACCACCGTTCTTATCGTAGAACTCATATGCCTGGAAAGCAAGCAAGCCTTTACGCATGGATTCGTCTTCGATCTGCACGGAACGCACCGCCATGGATTGCGCGATGGATAACAGACGCAGTTTATCCGCACGGTCTTTCTGGGCCGTAGCGGCACGCTCGTTGAAGAGTGCCAGCTCGCTCTGCATCTCCGCGATCTTCTGCTGCTTGGTTGCTTCGGCCGCAAATTGTACGGCTTTGTTCCGTTGCAGCTGTGCTTCCTTGGCGTTCTTCTCTGCGATCTCCTGCTGGTGCTTCGCTTCATCGGCAGCAATAACCGCTAATTCTTTCTGGCGCTGCGCTTCTTTGGTCTGCTCTTCAGCAATACCTTTTTGTTTTTCCGCTTCGATCTTCTGTTCATTGGCTACTTTTTCATTCTTCTCGGCTTTCTCCTGCTGCTTTTTGGCTTCCACCATCTGCAGGATCGAGAATACAAGTGAACCCAGGGCCATGATCGTAAAGATCCCCAGCACCAATGCCACGGTACGCGCACGTTTCAAAGCCTGCTTCTGCGCAAGCTCTTTCAGGCGCTGTTCTTCTTCATGCGCAGCATTACTGGTATCCAGGAATACCATGGCACGTTCAAAGGCTGAGTCATAACGCTGCGCCCAGACTAAGGTCGGTTGGTTTTTCTGTTTCCAGTTTAAGGCTAATTGCAGATCGGGTGGTCTCCAGAGACCGGCTTTTCCGATCTGGTAACTGGCAGCTGCATCCGACAGACGGATGTACATCTGTGCAGATTCGCCTTCTTCTTCCACCCATTTTTTCAAACGGGTCCAGATCCGCATCAGACTTTCGTGCGAAATATCGATGATACTATCTGAATCCAGATTGATATGCGCCGGCGGCATCAGCAAGGATCTTCCTTCCACGCGGAAGTGATCCACGATATGTGCCATATCATCTTCACTGCAGCCTGCAACTTTTGCAATCGTGGAAAGTTTTGTCGGTCTGCGGATGCCGGCAGAATCAGAACCTTTCTCGGTTAATGTCTTAAATAAAATCTCGCAGTAGAATTTCTGCTGCTCAGTCAATTCATCATATGCTTCATCGGCATGCTGCGACAGGGCGCCGGACATGGAGCCGATGGCTTCGTAATGTCTCAGATCCAGAATTTCATCCGGCTCGTGGTTCTCTGCCCAGAATGTCCAGGTACGCATCAATGCGTGCTGGATGATCGGCAGCTGATCGGGATTATCGCCCAGGTCGTTCAACAACTGCTGTACCAGACGGGAAGAAATTTCCGCGCCGCCAACAGCAACCGGACCCTCAATCGCCAGACGCTTCTGCTCACGCACCATCTGCGGGATCAGATAGTGACTCTCGTTGATGTATTTGGTCAGCTCCGGAAACTGCGCGCAATCACCGATAAAGTCTGAACGCATGGTAATCACCACGTAAATATTCGATTTCAGGTCTTTCACTGCTTCCATCAACAGGTTGATGTAGGCCAGCGATTCGTTGGTGGAACTGGTATCCTCACTTCTTTTGAAACGGAACAATTCTTCAAACTGATCGGCTACGATCAATACATTGTGCCCATTGTCGAGATGCAGCTGCTTCACGGCTTCGATCAAACCAAGAGAAGAACTCTTCAGCAAAGTAGAAGTAATGGTTTTCTTCAGCAGCTTGTCATCGTTGTCGGCAACCAGGTAGCTTCCATCCTTCTGCAGCAAGGCCTCAGAAAGATTGTCAATCGGACTGCCGCCGGGACGTGTCGTGATCACATGCCAGTTGGGTCCGATGTGTGAAAGGAAGCCACCGTATAAAATCGGGATGACACCGCAGAACATAAACGAGGACTTACCGCTGCCGGAGGCACCGATGATCCCGACGAATTTATTTTTTGAAAGCTTGTCCAGAACTTCATCGCTCTGCCCTTCTCTACCGAAGAATAAATGACTCTCATCTACGTGAAAGGCACGTAGCCCCGGGAAGGGATTCTGCTTCGCACGCGTAAGTCCAATGTGTTCCTGATCGATAAGATGTAGATAATCGCTCATACTCTTATACTGTTATTTGTTTCAGAAATGGGTGAATGATGTCTTTCTCAAAGTTTCCGGCATTTGCGCGGATGATGGAGAAATTATATTTTTTGTAATATTCCAGATCGATTGGTTTATCTGTGGTCAGATAAATCGCTTTGCCGATCATGTTTTTCTTTCTGCCGAAGCCTGGTGCTTTCAGGATATCCAGCACTTTACTTTTCAGCCACTGCTCGGAAACCTGGTCACTGAAAATCAGACACGAATCACAGGCATTTAAATTGTTGCGGTGGCGGGAACGAATCTCCATGATATCACCTTCAAACATCGGCAGCAGTACATCAAATCCGTTTTGTTTTAAATGATTCACCACGGGCTGGCATTTGTTCAGGTCGATCGCGTCAACGATTACATAAATATTCTTACCGCTATTGGAAGAAAGGTCTGCATCAGGAATGATGTAGCTGTGTCCCTTTTCATCCTTAATGCTTGCAAGCTCACGCTTGATCAGAGATTTAAATTCTTCAATCGGAATTTTCAAAACTTCCGCGCCATTCATGGACTCTGTGCTGCTCACAAAGGCTTCCATTAATAACTGCTGCTTGTCATCCACAAAATTCATATCCTGCGGAATCCAGATCAGTCGCCTGAATGGTGTACTATTCTTTTTGCTGTTGCTGTATTCAACGGCAATGTGGTTCTGCAGCTTCATCAGCCGCACTTCTTCGCGTTGGTCGTAATCTTCATCGATAAAGGACTCTCCCATCAGATGAATGGAAAGTTTGCATTTATCGAGGTCCGCTTTGATCCGTTCAGCCGTATCAGGCGCATCCAGGGAAAGCATTTTATCTGGCAGTACATGATAGCCGTGTCTTTCCAGCTCACGACGGATGATATTCTTCTGGATCAGCAGTTCATTTCCGGTTTCAGCGAGATACACGCATTCATCCGGCATGGTATCTGCCTTATGTTTATTGTCGCTGCCGGTTGTCTGCGGCTGGTTGTAATAGATTACTTTATAAATATCATAGGCCAGATCCACCAGGCGCATCCAGTATGTCTTTTCAGCATCCTGTCCGAAGAAAGCATTGAACTCTTTCATCAGTCCGGTAAACGGATCATACATGAACAGGTCATAACTTACCATTTCGCGCAGCAGCGGATGATATTTCTCCGGCTCTACAAAAGACTTCGAAGCCTTGAACATTCTGAGTTTGCCGTCAATGCGCATCTGCATCGGACTGTTCATCAGCAGGCGCAGGTATTCTGCTTCCTTGATGAACTCACCGGAAACAATATACTCCGGAGAAACCAGGTAAATCACTACACAGGCTTTCTCGTATGGGTTGATACCCTGTGCCGCGGTATCCTGACTCGTAAGAATTTTCGGATGGTGCTGCAGCAATTGTGAGATCAACGTATCAAGGAATTTTTTAAAATTATCTACCCAGCCGGTATCATGCCCGGGGAGCCTTTCATTATCCTTTTCTGTATAACTCAAAAATATGTCGTATTCAAAAGCCATTTCGTTCTTGCTTTTTATTTAGTAGCTACTAATTCGTTTTTATTATATGCTTCTTCCAGTTCATTGTTCAATGCAGGAATTACTGCGCGCGACAACACATAGTAACTGGAAACAATATCAAAGAATCGGTCTTTATCAATTTTAAACAGGATGGTATCTTCAGATGCTGTCACTGTATAGTTCATCACATCTGTATCCAGGATCAATTCATCGCCCAGTAAATATTTTGATCCGTATTCGCCTTCCACGGAACCATCGGCTCTTGTTAACGAGATCATACCTGAATAAACGATCGACACGGGATGAGTACCGTTTACGCTGCCCTGGTGAATGACCTCTCCGGCTTTCACATATACCTCCTCAATATAATCCGCCATTACAGCAAGCAAGGCTCCTGAAATATGCGAGAACACCGGTATCGATTTCAGGAAGGTAATTTTAGAGAACATCAATGTTTTCCATTTGGTAGCCTTGGTTGAAAAGATCAATGCATCCAGTTCTTTTCTGTGTCTTTCAGAAATACGATCACAGAGCGTCTGATAGCTCTTTGGTGAAACCGTATTGATTACCTGCGCGGTAATCTCACGGATCAGGCGATCCGGGTTAAAGAGATTCGCGATCATGGTGTCATTTACTTTCACATTTTTCAATGTCAGTAATTTATTGATGGCACAGGCTTTTGTCCATCGGTTGATTTCATTGTAATCTTTATTGATCAGATGAAACAGAATCGTTATTTCATCATAAGATTCCCGCGGAAAATGCGCCTGCAGCTTCTCAATTTTTTCAGAAAGAGAAATCTGATCCAGCAACGGTACCAGCATAGGTTTCAATTCATCATCCACAAATACGTCCAGCAATTCAATCGCGTATAGAACGCCTTCAACCGTACGGCTTTTAATGTTCTCTTCTACCAGTTTCACAGAAGCCTGATGATAAATCAAGGATAACAGCATGAAAATATTTTCATCATTCTCTTCAATCTCTTCAATCAATGCCTGGTACAAAGGTGTTGGTGCAGTGTGCTCCTTGATCTCATCCAGCGCGGCAATCTTCCAGGCACACAAGCCGATCTCCTGCATCAGCAATTGTTTAATTTTACTGGCACGTTCGCCTTTGGCAATGTATGCCAGGTTACGCAAGGCAAGCAACGCTTCTGATACAACTTTACGGTCGGGATAATTGATTTTGCTCCACAATGCTTCAATGGCTTTATCCCCGCCGATCTTGGAATAAACCTGTATGATCCGGATCTTGGTCTGCAGGTTCTGACCTGTTTTGTAAAAGGCCAGATCGAGTGTAGGAATAACTTTCTCGCCAATGTATTGCAGACCTGATGAGGCTACATTGGCGAAGCTTGGCAGTGACAGGTTCTCAATCAGCAGCATCCAGTATTGGGTAAGCTTAATGGTACCTGCAGTCAGCAAGGCCGACTTCCGCACGCGTGGGTTGGATTCGCGCAGCAGGTCGAACAGCTGGCGCGCCATTTCCTCATTAAAATTATTGCGGATCAGTTTTACGGCGAGTTCTTTATCTACCGGATTCTTGGAGCGTGATAATTTCACAATCTGATCCGAAGAAGAAATCATTTTTTCTACTTCATTGAAATTTGCAAGCGCATGTTCTGCCAACGCTTTCGTTTCAACAGATGTATCTGTTCTGTGTATGATTCCTTTTAAATTATCTGTTGCGGAAAGCAATTTAATATCTTCAATCTTCTTGAATACATAATTGCGTACACGCGCGGAAGGATGGTTTATATACGAGTATATTGTTTTTTCCAGGAGCGCCGGATCCAGACGTTCCGTCATCTTCAGCGTATTGATGATGCGTGTCGCATTATCTGTTTTCATTTCCTGCAGCAGAATTGCCTGTACTGATTTATCATTGCTGTCATCCAGTACATCCAGGTTACCGCGTTGCGTAGTAAGCGTGTCCTGTAAGGTTGAACGGTATTCCGTATACAATTTCACAATCACATATGCATATAAACACACCGCCAGGATAAGTGCCACGCTGAAATAGATCAGCTTGAACGAAAGCAAACCGAACAGGATCAGGAAGCCTGCAGCCACAACTACGGAAAACTGGCGGAACACGCCTTCAACCTTGGTTTGTACATCGTGCCGGATCTTTGCATTGATCGGCAGGAAAAAGTTTTTGTAAATCGGCTCTTCAAAGGATTCGATACAGGTTTGTAAAAAGATCTTACTCAGACAAACGAAGATAAAGAAGAGGATAAATGTTTCATTGATCCCTAAAAAGGCATCATACTTGGTGTCGCCAAAGAAACCGCCGACAAGAGCCGTAAGAATAGAAAAGACTCCCAGCAGCACCGGCAGAATGAATAAGGAGAGCTTCACACCTATGGTATTGATGATGCGGTCTGCTCCTGCCAGCTGGAAGATCATATTGAACAGCGTTAACACGGTTCCGTATCCCGCAAGGAAATTCGCCAGGTCAATATCATTGATGTATACACGTCCATCAGCCGATACTTCTTTATAAGCTTCCAGACCTGCAGAGAAAAAGGAGAATTCCATGAACTGCAGAATGATTACCGATACCAGTGAAAGCTGTGCCAGCAAACGGATATACTTGTTGTTGAAAAGCTGTTTGAAATCCGGAGAGGCTTCCAGTTCTTCTTTTTTATTGATGGTAACAAGTTTTTCGTTCGGATGCTGCTGAATAAAGACCTGGTACAATACAAAAGATACAAGCATGGCTCCTACACTGAAGTAGAAGTAATCCACAACGGGTACATCAGACGGGATAAGGAATACGACGAAGAACGCGATTACCGTTGCAAACATCTGTCCCTGGTCAACCGTACCGGTGAGGCGTTTTTCATTGCGCAGGTTGAAGGAACGACCGATGATCCCGTAAAAGCAAAGCAGCGTCAATGCATTGATGCTTCCTAAGCTTGCGAATACCAGGTAACGTAACTTGTGTACTTCCGGAAAGGTTTGAAGCAGGTAGCTGAATACAACAACTGTGATTAATATAAGAAGTAAAGTAATGCGCGCTAAAATTGAAAAAGGAATACGCTTCTGAAAATACGCGAAGATCAACGTAGAGAAAACACCTAATAAACCTGAAACAAAGAATGCTTCAGAGATGCGGTTCTGTTCATACACTTCCAGGAACATGGTACTGGAACCAATGTCATACGTTACGACACTAATACCCAGAAAGAATGAAAAGAACAACAGTAAAAGCACGGGTTTTAATTCACCCGGTTCTATATCCAGAAGCTTATTTAAATATTTCTTTAAAAATTTCTTCATTCTTATTTAAGCACAATTTTTAGCCACCTTAATTATACGATTTTATGCTCTTAAATGTAAATTATCATTTTGTTTTAAGGTTAGATTCTTGAAAAATGAACATTTAATCATTTAAAATGAAAAGTAAATTCAAATATTTGTTGACTTTACCCAAAAACAAGTCATTTATCAGACTGCCAAGAATTTATATTAAATAAATACAATTAATGGTATTAGAAGTAACCTGATCATTTTAAATAAAAAACTAAATGCCCAATAACATAGACTGTATTGCTGGAAGTTGGTGTCATGTGTAGAAATATTACTGTAATAATTTACACCCGCTGGCGCAAACATTTGCTTGTGCCTATAAGCTCCCGCTGGCGCAAGCATTCGCTTGTGCCACATTCAACTTTATAAGCTCTTCCGGATTTGTAATCCGGAAGCCAGATAAAAAGGATTTTTAATCCGATTAACTTAAACCCTCCAAGGGTTTACCCCCTCCTTGCTGGCGCAAGCATTCGTTTGTGTGCCTCGCAAAAAATCAAGCATAAGGAAAAGTTTGCGTCAGCGGACAACAAGTGGTTGGCAGTTTACGTGAACAATAGTACCTCGTAATACTACATTGCAGATCACGTAAACGTGCCGAACCACGGCAGGAATGTACTTGCCGTGGTCTGGCACGTTTATGACCCGGTAAACTTTAATAATAAGAAATGATGTGTACTGGCATAAACTGCCAACCACCGGAATCCTCGCTGGTGCAAGCATTCGCTTGTGCCTCATTTAACTTTCAGAGACCAATGTGTCTGAATCATAAAACAAAAAAGAGGAACCTGTTAAAACAAGCTCCTCTTTTAAAATTAATTATTTCCAGATGAATTATGAATTCATTTCAACTACCAATTCATAATTTATAATTCATAATTCATAATTAATTACGCTTCCGCTTCAGCGAACTCTTCGGTAGGAATGCAGCTGCAGAACAGGTTACGGTCTCCATACGCGCTATCGATACGGCTTACCGATGGCCAGAATTTCGTTGTCTTTAAATATGGCAGTGGATATGCCGCTTTTTGTCTTGAATAAGAACGTGTCCATTCGTCCGCTGTAATTACACTTGCCGTATGCGGCGCATGTTTGAGCACGTTATCGTTTTTGTCTGCAGTGCCGTTTTCGATTTCAGCAATTTCCTTACGGATCGCGATCATCGCATCACAGAAACGATCCAGTTCCTGCATAGATTCACTTTCAGTCGGTTCAATCATCAAGGTTCCTGCAACCGGGAAAGAAACCGTAGGTGCATGGAAACCATAATCCATCAAACGTTTCGCGATATCTTCCACTTCAATGCCAATGGTATTTTTGAACGCTCTGCAATCTAAAATGAATTCGTGCGCGCAATGTCCGTTTGTTCCGGTATATAGGATCGGATAGAATTTCTCTAAACGGGATTTGATATAATTTGCATTCAGGATGGCATTTTTAGTTGCATTGGTCAAGCCATCCGCGCCCATCATGGCAATGTATGCATACGAAATCGGAAGAATGCTTGCACTGCCCCATGGCGCCGCTGATACGGCATGGATAGCTTTATCACCACCGGTTTTTACAATGGCATGCCCAGGGAGGAACGGCACCAGGTGTGCCGCAACACCGATCGGACCAACGCCCGGCCCACCACCGCCGTGCGGAATACAGAAGGTCTTATGTAAATTCAAATGACAAACATCTGCGCCGATGTTTCCAGGTGAAGTTAATCCAACCTGTGCGTTCATATTCGCACCATCCATGTATACTTGTCCGCCGTGGCTATGAATCACTTCACAAATTTCAATGATACTTTCTTCAAACACCCCGTGTGTAGACGGATACGTAACCATCAGGCATGATAGGTTTTTGCTGTGCAATGCTGCTTTCTCTTTCAGGTCAGCAACATCAATATTTCCTGCATCATCACATTTCACCAATACTACCTGCATGGCAGCCATTACTGCACTTGCAGGGTTGGTACCGTGTGCAGACGTAGGGATCAATGCAATATTACGGTGATGATCTCCTCTGCTTTCATGATAAGCGCGAATCACCAGCAAGCCGGCATATTCGCCCTGCGCACCTGAGTTCGGCTGCACGGAAACGCCTGCGAAACCTGTAATTTCAGACAACCAGGATTCAATGTTCTTAAATAATTCATGATAACCTTTCACCTGAGCTGCAGGTACAAACGGGTGAATCTGTCCGATCTCCGGCCAGGTTACCGGAATCATTTCTGTCGTCGCATTCAGCTTCATGGTGCATGAGCCCAGTGAAATCATGGAATGCGTTAAGGACAAGTCTTTATTTTCAAGATGCTTCAGATAACGAAGCATTTCATGTTCCGTATCGTAAGTATTGAAAACCGGGTGCGTCATAAATGCAGACGTACGCGCTAATTCTTTTGGTAATACCGAATCAATGGTTAATACATTCTTAACCAGTTCCGCAACAAGCGCTGATTTACCTGCTACTTCTGCAAAAATCTCTGCAAGTACCGTTAAATCTGCTACTGTAACCGATTCATCCAACGCGATTACCACACTATCATTTTCATAACGCAGGTTCACCAAACGTTTTTCTGCTGCTGCTTTGATAGCTGCTGCTTGTCCTTTTGCCTGAACAGCAATCGTATCAAAATATGCCTGGTTTGTTTGAGCAAAACCCAGTTGATTCAATACAGAAGTCAATGCTGCTGCAAATCCGTGTACACGTCTGGCAATGTTTGTAAGCCCTGCCGGACCATGATACACTGCATACGAAGCTGCAATTACAGATAACAATACCTGTGCGGTACAAATGTTTGATGTTGCTTTCTCTCTGCGGATGTGCTGCTCGCGTGTCTGCAAAGACATACGGTATGCTTTCTTACCTTCCGCATCAATGGATACACCAATGATACGGCCCGGCAGCTGGCGCTTGTATTCTTCTTTCGTTGCAAAGAAACCTGCATGCGGACCGCCAAAGCCCATCGGCACCCCAAAGCGTTGTGAAGAGCCGAATACGACATCAGCTCCCATTTCACCCGGAGTTTTTAATAAGGTTAAGCTTAACAGATCGGCACCAAATGCAACCAATACATCGTTTGTATGCGCCTGTGTAATCAGTTTTGTATAGTCTGTTGTAAGCCCGTTGCAGTCCGGAGATTGTACCAATACACCAAAGATGTCTGCACGGGAATAATCAACCGTATTCGGATCTGTAATTTCAAGTTTGATACCCAGTGGCTCTGAACGTGTTAGCAGCACGTCAATTGTTTGCGGGAACGCATTCGGAGAAACAATGAATACCTGCGCATTTTTTTTACCGCCCTTGCGCAGACTATGTATTAACGTCATCGCTTCAGCTGCTGCCGTTGCTTCATCCAGTAAAGAAGCATTCGCGATCTCCATGCCGGTAAGGTCGCATACCATCGTCTGGTAATTGATCAGCGCTTCCAGACGGCCTTGCGCGATCTCGGCCTGATACGGAGTATACGCTGTATACCAGCCAGGATTCTCCAGGATATTTCTCAGAATCACCGGAGGTGTAATCGTATTGTAATATCCTAAACCAATGTAGGTCTTATAGATCTGATTCTGAGAAACTACTTTTTTGAATTCAACAAGGAATTCTTCTTCACTCAGAGCTTTCGGTAACTGCAATGGTTTTGCTAATCGGATGCTTGCAGGAACGGTTTCATCAATCAGCTGATCTAATGAACGTACACCAATAGCTGTCAGCATCGCTTCTTTTTCTGTTGCAGATGTGCCAATGTGTCTTTCCTGGAAGGAACCTCTTTGGGATAAATCGATTTTCATACGGGTAGAACTACTAAATAGTAAGGAACGTTCCACGGAAGAGGAGTCTTCGGCGAAACGACCACAAATTTACAAAATTGCCGCGGCATAAGGGCTGTTTTCGGAACTGCCTGTGGATAAATAATATTCGGGTAAAATTTAGTAGATTTACCACATGAATACCTCTATGAAAAAATTCGTTTATATACCGCTGCTGGCGATGTGCGGCCTGTTATTGATCAATGCCCGTCCCGTACCGGATGAAAACAAGATCAAAGATCTGGCGGTAAAATCCATTACAGCAAAAGATTTATCTGACTATCTGCACATTGTAGCCTCCGACAGCATGGAAGGACGGGCTACCGGTGAAGCCGGCCAAAAGAAAGCGGCCTTATACCTGGCTGCCAAATTCAAGGAATTCGGCTTGACTCCTCCTGTCTCTTCGGCATCGGGCAACAGCTATTTTCAAAAATTCACCCTGGTAGAAAAAAAATGGGCGGATGTATACATTACTGTCAATAAAAAGAAGAAGGAATTCCTCAAGGACTTCTATGCGTATGGAGATGTGAGCCTGCCGGAGGCAACACCCCTGAAAATTGTATGCGCGGGCTATGGTATTGAATCTAAAAGCTACAACGACTATGCGGCGCTGGATGTAAAGGATAAAGGTGTTATCATCTTTACAGGAGAACCCTTCCGGGATTCAATTTCACTGGTAAGCGGAACAAAAAAATCTTCGAGCTGGGCAAACGACTGGCGCGCGAAATCTGAGCTGGCATTCAAAAAAGGCGCGAAAGCTGTATTTGTCATTGTTGGCAATACCGACCAGGATTTTGAAACACGTCTGAATTCTTTGAAGGAACATTTAACGGCGCCATCCATGGCGTTTACACATAAGAAGAAAGCCAGTGCGTTTTTCATTCCCATCAGCCTTGCGGCGGAAATGCTGAAAAGCACGCAGGAAGATTTAGCAGCGTACAAAAAAAAGCTCAGCACCAGGCTTCTTTCAAGCGCTTATGCATCTGATACGCAGAGTAAATCTTCCAATAAACTTTTAGGTACAGACTCCTATATCTATCCGTTCAAATCTGCCAAAGTAGTTGCCAAGGCTGGTGTTACAGAACGCATGGTAGATACTGAAAATGTATTAGGTGTTATTGAAGGATCGAAACACCCTGAAGAGATTGTAGTGTTGACTGCTCATTATGATCACCTGGGTATTGAGAACGGAAAGATCTGCTACGGTGCCGACGATGACGGCTCGGGCACGGTTGCCTTGCTGGAAATTGCCCAGGCATTTTCTCTTGCCCGCAAGGAAGGCTTTACTCCGGCACGTACGGTTCTGTTCATGCCGGTAACCGGCGAAGAGCGTGGCTTGATGGGTTCGGAATATTATACCGACAAACCGGTGTTCCCTCTGAAAAATACAGTTGTTGATCTGAACATTGACATGATTGGCCGTGTAGATGCCAGTCACATCAATAACGAGGAATATGTATACATCATCGGCAGCAACCGTTTATCCACCGAGCTGCATAAGATCAGCGAGCAGGCAAATGCCAGCGCTCCGAATATCCAGCTCGACTATACCTTCAATTCCTACGATGACCCGAACCGTTTTTATTACCGTTCCGATCATTATAACTTTGCCAAGAACCGGATTCCTGTGATCTTCTATTTCTCAGGCGTTCACGAAGATTATCATAAACCGACAGATACTGTTGATAAAATCCGGTTTGATAAGATGACAAAAATCACTCAATTAGTATTTCTGACAGCGTGGGAAATTGCAAACTTAGATCATAAGCTTGTAGTAGACGTTACTGAATAAATATGAAAAACTCTGAATCGTTCTTACTAGACGCCGATGTTAAAACCTTTGACCCGGAACACCGTCGTAAAATCAATTTCAATATTGGCCGTTACAACGATGCTGTTGCGAAAGGAATGTCACAGTTCAGCAACCATGAACTGGGCAGACAGCGCGCGTCTTACATAAAAACACAGGTGATCGAAAACCTGGATAAATACCTGATTGAATTTGAAAGCAACTTCACTAAAAATGGCGGCAAAGTCATTTGGGCACAGGATGCCGAAGAAGCACTGAAAGAAATTCATAAGATCCTTAAAGAGAAAAAAACGAAAAGTGTTGTTAAGTCCAAGACCATGACAACCGAAGAAATTCACTTTAATGAATATCTTGAAAAGAATGGTATTGAATCGATCGAAACAGATCTTGGCGAATATATTGTTCAGCTTGCAGGACAGAAACCATACCACATCGTTACGCCTGCCATGCATATGTCACGCCACGACATCTCGGTATTGTTTGAACAGAAATTAGGAATCCCTTATACCGACGATGCCCAGGAACTGACACTTACGGCGCGCAGAATACTCCGTGAAAAATACCTGGATGCTGAAGTAGGTGTTTCAGGTGCCAACTTCCTGATCGCTGATGTAGGCGGTATTGCCGTTACTGAAAATGAAGGTAACGCAAGACTTTCAACAACATTCCCTAAAACACATATCGCGATTGTTGGGATCGAGAAATTAATCCCTTCTCTAACTGACCTTGGCTTGTTCTGGCCGATGCTTGCACAAAGCGGCACTGGGCAACAGGTGACAGTATATAATACCGTACTGACCGGTCCAACCAAACAAGGCGAAAGCGATGGACCGGAAGAGATGTATGTGGTATTACTTGATAATGGCCGCACCAACTTAATGCTTGACCCCGACAAGCGGCAGGCATTGAATTGTATCCGTTGCGGTGCCTGTTTGAATATCTGTCCGGTATACAGAAACATCGGCGGACATACGTATGCCAGTACCTACAGCGGCCCTATCGGCTCGGTGATTACACCACACTTTGATGGTATGGAAAAGTTTAAACACTTAAGTTATGCCAGTTCACTTTGTGGCGCATGTACCAGTGTTTGTCCGGTAAAGATTGACCTGCACAATCTGCTTTTGCTGAACCGTAATCAAAGTGTTAAAGAAGGACTGACAACAAAAGGAGAGCGCTTTGGCTTCAAGCTCTGGCTGCGCGCCATGATGAACAGAAAATTACTGAATCTTCCTGGTGCGGGTTTGAAAAATTTCATGGTGAGCTTTATTTTCAAAAACTCCTGGAGCAAGCGCAGAGAAGATGTGCATATTGCACCGAAGTCTTTTCAGCAGTTG
>NZ_JBQCDF010000290.1:0-32569 GCF_051961495.1 Cytophaga sp.
ATGGCACATAGTTGCGGAGAAACAGGTGGTGATATGTACTTCCTCTGGGATGGTAAAACGATCAATTACTTCTGTTTCGATTATGATGTTGGAGATGGCGGATACAGTGAAGGGGAAGTGTATACATTCCCTGCTTACCAGAATGGCATTCCCGGCAAGATGCTGCTGACATCTTATGCATCTGAAATGATCAATATTATTCCGCTGGATGATTGTGAAGCAGGCTATGCAGATGCAATCAATCACTGCATTTCTTCTGAAATGGTTTATAACGGAGCTTTTCTGGAAGAAGTTCCTTCAAAATATCTGAATATAAGAAAGCTGGCAGAAAAAGAATTCCCTTATTACAAACCCGTTCAATATAAATTCGGCGATATAAATGGCGATAAAATAGAAGATGTCGTATTTCAGCTACGCATGGATGTAACTTCGGAAGTGAATGAGTATGGAGAGTATGATTATACAAGCACCAACAAAACAAAAATGTGTATTGCTTTTGGGAATGCAGGAGGCGGGTTTGAAAACATACATACGAATGAAATTTTTATCAGAGAAGGTGAATCCTCATTAACGATATCTTTAAAAGGCTCAGAAATATTTATTACCAATTATATACCATCCAGCCGTGATGAATGGGATGCCTATAACTATGCAAGAAAGATCTATAGTTTCGTTTACAATACGAATGATAAAAGCATCTATCTGAAGTCTGCTTCAAGTGTAGATGTAGGAGGTTATACGTCAAAATCCTTTATCGCTGAAAAAATTCCGTTCAAAGACGTCGTGCAATATGAGGTAGAAAGTGAACCAATCGAAGAGGATGCTGAAAGCGAAGAAGAAGATTAAGGGGGTAAACATATTTTTTTGTAAATAAAAAAATATGAAGATTATGGATTGGAAATTCAACGGGCGTTGTTAACGAAGTTATATATAATAGCCGGAGGTGAAAGAATCTCCGGTCTTGTTTTTTTACAAGAAACTGTCCATATCAGCCTTTTAGAAAGTCTATTTTACACCTGATCTATTTTACTTTCAGATATTATTTTTGTTTTGTCCTATATCAACATAAGCCAAAAATAATTATATGGAAAAAATAGTAATGACCGTACAACAGGTCGCTCATCGCTTCAATGAACTTGCCCAGCAGGAAAAGTGGTTTGAAATTCAGGAAGAGCTTTTTGCTGAAACAGTGAAGAGTATAGATCCGCCGGGCTCTCCGTATATGGGCTATGCAGAAGGTAAAGCTTCTGTTCGTAAAAAAGGAGAAACCTTTGTACAAACAATTGAAGCTGTACATAGCGCATCTACTACGGTTCCGGTTATTGGCGGCAACCATTTTGCTGTAGGCCGTAATATGGATCTTACCATACAGGGATTTGGGAGGGTACAGCTGAATGAAGTTATGCTGTACGAAGTGAAAGATGGTGAAATTATATCGGAACAGTTTTTTTATTAAAGAATCATTCATGTATTAATACCCCGGGTATATACAAAGGGGTATTAATTTTTTATATTTTTTTATTGGAGGAAAAGTCAGGATATTTAGTAAGTAAATCATTCGATGTTGCTTTGTCTCATGCAGCATCTAAGGAGTTCAATCTTATTAAAATAGTTTATGAAAATTGTTCAGTTAATTATTCTCTTCTTATTTTTTCAGAGCATCTCTTCACAGGCTTGTCTGAATACATATCAATTCAAAATATTTCCTGTAGGCATGGTTTCAGATACTATTGTAACAGTAGATGTACAGATCAGAAGAACTTCACAGGAAGAAGGTAACAGGTGGCTCAGACTGGATCTTGATTCTGCAGATGAGTGGACAGAGATGTGGATCATTGACGCGTTTGTTTCTAAGTATGATAACACGCAACATTTACTGACAAAAGAATCTATCGGCCGTATTTATTCGCTTAAAGAAACATACCTGGATTCGCTTAAAAGTATTTATCAGAAAGGATATAAATCTGTATGTGCCAGGTATCCAGCGATCAGACAATTTAATCCTGTATATTTATCTTATTGTAACTTTCAGCAATCCTGTGAATACATAAGGATTGCAGCAGATACCCTGGCCAATAAAAATTACTTTGTTTATCAGAATAAGAGTTATAGACTCTCTGTATTAGAGGATACTTCTTATTATGCATTTCATAAGGGTGAAGAACCTTCGATCCCTATTATGGATTTTTATGCAAATTCAATCCGGGTATATAAGCTTGATGACATGGAAATTGTTATTGGTCATGTAACAACCGGACATGAGATCAGCATGGGATGGGTTACCAATGATCCGAAGGTTGCGAAGAAAATGGAAAAAAAAGGTGAGACAGCAATTCTTGTAAAAGAATACAAACCTGAAAAACCTTTCGCAGATATAAGTACCGCGGTTTATGAAGAGCCGCTCCTGCATCATGCTTATGGATTTGACCTGTTTATTGTGAAGTAGCTCAACCTTTATTTATGATCCGGGACACAGATGCTTTTTATTTGAATCAGGAAGAACCCAACAAGAGCTGTCTGCTGGCTTTACGTACAATTATTATTGATCAGGATGTACATATTACTGAAACACGGAAATATGGTATGCCATGCTTTTGCTACAAGAAAAAAATGTTCTGTTATTTATGGACAGATAAAAAAACGACGGAACCTTATATACTTTTGGTTGAAGGGAATTATCTGAAACACCGGAAACTCGAGTCCGGAAGCCGTGCGAGGATGAAGATTTTCCGGGTGAATCCCAATAAAAATCTGCCGTTAAAAGCCATTAAAGATATTTTAAAAGAAGCATTGGATCTGTATAGAACTGGTGTAATAAAAATAAAGGAATGATTTTTTATTATTTTACATCCCGGTTTACTTTGCATACATCGTGTATAAAGGATAATTTTTTCACGACAGGTTCAGATATCACAAAAGGATAGAAGTCGGAATGTCCCATGCTGCGGTTGAGGTTATTGACAGCGAACGTTAATGGCACCCACATATTGAATAATATATTAAAATCTGTCACGGTATATGGATCTTTTGTAATAGCAGTCTTTATACTATCCTTTGCAGGTTCAATTGTATTCAATCCCATGCCAAAGAAATAAGCTGTTTCCAGTGTGTCCATGATATGCATATAATGTGCCCATGTTTCTGCCCAGTCTTCCCAGGGGTGCGCAGTAGCATATACACTTATAAAATCGTTCTGCCAGTCTGGATTCGGTTCAGAATGATAATACCTGTTCAATGCTTCAGCATAATCCATGGATTCATCGCCAAAAATACTTCTGAAACTGCTAAGAAGATCTGTATTGCGTATCAGCGCATCCCAGTAATAATGCCCGATCTCATGGCGGAAATGCCCCAATAGTGTCCTGTATCTTTCCCCCAGGTCCAGCTTGTGTCTGGCGCGTTCCGCATCATCCGCTTCATTGATGTTTAGGGTAATAACTCCATTGTCGTGGCCGGTCATTATTTTTTCTTCCGGAGATAATTCAGCCAGAAAATCAAATGCAATGCCGGTATCATTATTATTTATTTTTTTTTCTACGGGTAAACCCAAGCGGAGAAGGGAATAAACAAGGCGATGTTTGGCAATTTCTATTTTATTCCATAAGGGTTGATTCTGCGGATTGGTAAGCGGTGGGATTGTTCTGTTCAGCTTGCAGGCTTCACAATAGTCAGCTGTGCTTTCTACAGGTACCAGCCAGTTACAATTACCATACTGTTTATTTAAACAATATTTATACTTAGATTTTGTTTTTACTGCTGAGAACTCTGCAGTATTATTTTGGGATTGCAAAGTTATCATAGTAAGCTGTTTGCTGTCAAAGCCTACAGGGTGCTTACAATTCAGGCACACGCTATTTTCAAAATAAAGAGATCTGTTGCAGTTGCTGCATGCGTATAGTTTCATATGAATGTTACGGGAAATTAGGGCATACAAAGAAACCGGTATTTCAACAAGGTGCTTTTACAGGATAATCAGTTTTTTTTATATCTTTCGAAGTAGTCAATAATAAAAATAGGCCTTTGCAAACAGGGGGGCCGGGGTAAGGGATAGAGGAATTATAATTATTTATTTTTGAACAGAGAGCCAAATAAAAAAGGTTTATTTGTTTTGCTTGCAGAATCCTGATTTTGGGATTGGATTTGTTTTTGCTCGCTCGTATTTATGGTCTCTTGCGATGCTGCCTGGATCTGTTCTTCAGCAATGTTTTTTTTATCCTTTGCTGTGAGTTCGATGCTTTCGCTGTCATTACTTAATCTGTGCTTTTTACAGATTTTGTGTATAAAAGAAAGTTTTTCAACGATCTCTTCTGAAATAACAAATGGGTAGAATTCAGGATGACCCATGCTTCTGCTGAGCCCGTTAACAGCGAAACCAAGCGGTACCCACATATTAAAAATATCAATGAATTTTTTCACCTGATATGGGTCGGAAATTTTTGGAGCACTGATGTTTCGTTGCTGCAATGATTCTGTGTCGAGCTGGATACCGAAGTTAAATGCTGTTTCAACAGTATCCATCAGGTGCATGTAGTGTGCCCAGGATTCTGCCCAGTCTTCCCATGGGTGAGAAGTAGCATAAATACTGATGTAGTGATTGCTGGTATTTTTGTTTGGATTATTGTAATAGTTTCGCAGCGCTTGCTGGTAATTAACCGTTTCATCGCCAAACAGCTCCCTGAATTTTTTTAATTTCTTGGGGTTGTTTTTAATGAGTACATCCCAGTAATAATGACCTATTTCATGGCGGAAGTGTCCGAGAAGTGTTCTGTATTTTTCGTTCAGGTCGTATTTGTTCTTGGCACGCTCTGCTTCATCTGCCTCTTTGATATTGATGGTGATCAGTCCGGATTGATGCCCGGTTGTTACACTTTTCGCATGATGATCCACGGTAAAATCAAATGCAATACCTTCAGGACTATTATTGACCTTCTTTTTAATCGGCAGCTGCAGCTTTAGTAAGGAATAGATCAGCCGGTGCTTGGCAATTTCAATTTTATGCCAGCGTTCCCTGTTCTGAGCAATGGTAAGAGGAGGGATGGTTCTGTTCAGTTCACAGGCTATACAGAAGTTTGATGTGCTTTCAGCAGGGATCAACCAGTTGCAGGTTGCTTCCTGTGCATTCTGGCAGTACTTATAGGTTTTTTTTGATTGTATGTCTGTGTAGAATGAATCTGTTTTGTTTTTCTGTATAGTGAGCATAAGTAACTGGCTGCTGTCAAATCCTATAGGGTTTCGGCAGCTCAGGCAGATACTATTTTCAAAATACAGCGTGTTGTTGCAATGTTTGCAGCTAAACAATTTCATTTTATTACAACCGGATAGATTCGTTTAACACAAGGTGTTCCAGGAACACGACAGTAACGGTAAAAATACTTTAATCTAGGTGAAAAGAAAAATTAGAACTTTAAAGAAGCTTACATTCAGAGCTCTACGTACATTTTTATATTGCTTTGAATGTGAAGCATAGTAGGGCTATGACAGATAATTGAATTAGCCTATGCTTCCGGCGATACGATTGAATATTTTTGAATAATCAGCCTCCCGGATTTCGCCCAAACGCATGCGCTTTGCGGTTTTAAATGGTTCAAAACCTTGTATACTCATACATGCAATTGCTGCAGTATTATTAATCGGAAAGGCTGCGTGCTCTTTTGAACAGAATCGTTTTTCCATCAGTGCGCGCCCTGCCTGTGTTGAGTCGGCAATAATAAAACCTTCATGAAATGTTGGTACATACAATCCTTCCACCGTGTTGCCGGAAACATATAACCAGGCGTTGGAGAGATGCTGTTCAAAATGAAACAGCCGGTTCTCTGCAGAGATGCGTTGATCCAGGCGTTGGATCTGATCATGAAAGGGCGTTGTATAAGGAATAATATTGGCTGAATGGATTACTGTATTTTTTGCCTGGTTGAAGTTTTTATAAAAGAGATATTCAGTTTCTGTTTCGAAGCCCAGTTTTTCATAGACAGGTTCACCAAGCGCAGTAGCAATCAAATAAATCGTTTTACATTGTCTGCTGTCAATACTGTTGATGAGAGATTGGGTGATATATTTACCAATACCTCTGTTTCTGTATTCCGGATGAACGATGATATGTGCGAGCCAGGCTGTGTCATGGTGCATGATGGTGGTGCCAATGCCAACCAGTTCATTGGCAAGTGTTATTTTAACCGGAAAGCAGAAAGGAGATGCTGTATAAAATTCATATACAGGAACGATATCATGCCAGCCCTCCGGCTGCAGCAGCGGTAGATCGGGGATGTCGGCTGTTATGAATGGAGATAGATTCATTTTTACATTCCGGCATGTTTGTTATATATCTATAAGGAGATTTTTAACAGGCATAAATAGAACAGAGGCCGTTGAGCCTCTGTTCTATTTAATGTTTATTTGTGGTGAGCAGATCATCTACAATCTGTTTGGCAATGTCGAAATCCAGGGGAAGTGCTTTGGTAAGATATGCAGCGATTTCTTTTTCTTTTGGTTGTAATTTTCCGTCTGCCAACAGGAGTTGCATAATCAGTTTGAAGAGCACGTCTTTGTTACTCTCCTGTACATGCGGAGCACAGCTGTCGATTAAATTATAGCTGCCGATCTTTCGGTCAGCAAGCAGCACCGGCTGGTAGTATTCGGCAACATGGTGACCTTTAAACAAACTTTGTTTATCCACCAGGTCAAACATTTCCTGCAGTTCTTTATCCGATATATGCGCATCGATATGCATACAGGCATACATGATTCCGATCCAGGCTTCCTGCTCGCTTTGCGGTGCATAGGTTGCGGCCGTTGAAGAAGATGAACCGAATAGTTTTGTCAAAAATTTCATTATTGTTGAATTTAAGGGAAATGCTGATTTTAGCCTTTAATGTTATTTCTAATATACGAAAAAAGAAACAGATGTGGTTTGTTATGGGTGTGTAAATTCATGTGACGAACTACTTTTAATTATCTGAAATCAGTAGTCATTGAATAGTAATTTAATTATGAATTATGAATTATGAATTTAAAATGAGAAGAGAAAGCATGAGGATTAGCGTTGTTGGTGTTCTATTCGGAAAATATTGGATTGGTGAACAGAAGTCAACGTGGTCACCGGCAACGGCTGAAGTTTTGTTATTCATCCGGATCTAAGCTGAAAGCCTTTCACCGCATAACATGGGGCTGGCCCTAAAAAAAATGAAGACAACTGAGAAGTAGTAAAATAAAAAAGTCACGCTGAAGGCGTGACTTTTAAAATCTTAAATGATTGGTATATATTAAAACTAAACTAGTTTAACATTTACTGCATTTAGTCCTTTTTTTCCTTTTTCAAGTTCGAAAGTTACTTCGTCGTTTTCTCTGATCTCGTCAACAAGACCTGATACGTGTACAAAGTATTCTTTGCCTGATTCTTTTTCGATAATGAACCCAAAACCTTTTGAGTTATTAAAGAATTTAACTGTTCCGTTATTCATTATTGTGATGTTATTAATTAATACCTAAAATTACACATTTAATTGCATATATCCGCTTAGGTATATATTTTTTTTGTGTTAACCTGCATCTTGTAATATTCCGTGAAATGGGTAATGAACAGGAAGTATTAGTTGTACTTTTCAATCAATTCACGAACAACACGCGGCACACCGGTGGTAGCTTTCTCAGCAATCAGTGTCAGCTGCGGATGTTTTTTTAGAGCCGGCAGGTTCGGGTCGATCACGATTATTTCAGTATCCGGTCCTGTATAATCAATGAGTCCTGCTGCAGGATACACCTGCAGCGATGTGCCGATCACAATAAAGATATCCGCTTTCGACGCCAGTCTGGCGGCATCATCCATGAGTGGTACGGCTTCGCCAAACCAGACTATGTTGGGGCGAAGCTGTGATCCCTTTATGCAGGTGTCGCCGAGTTTCAGTTCCCAGCCTTCGATCGGGTAGACCAGGCGTGGGTTTAATGTGCTTCTGCTTTCAAATAATTTGCCATGGATGTGCAGCACATTTTTTGAACCTGCGCGTTCGTGCAGGTCATCTACGTTTTGTGTAATGATGTGTACCGGAAAATGCTTACTCAATTCCACCAGTGCTTCATGCCCGGCATTGGGTTGTGCCTTGAGTGCATCTCTGCGACGCATGTTGTAAAATTCCAGCACCAGCTGCGGATTTTTTCTCCAGCCTTCCGGAGAGGCTACTTCGGTTACATCATGGCCTTCCCACAGGCCGCCGCAGTCGCGGAAAGTATTGATTACGCATTATTCCGAGATACCGGCACCGGTTAAAACTACTATGTTTTTCATGTTTTTACCTTCGTTGAAGAAATTCCAAATTACAAAAATCAAAATCCAAACGGAGAAATGTGTAGAGTTTAGAGTGTAAAGTGTATTTGGTTCTTTTAAAATAGAAAAGGAGAACAGATACTGTTCTCCTTTTCTATTTACAATTACAAAACGGTTTGGAATTTGTTTTTTGTTATTTGGAATTTAAACGTAGGAAACGATTGTTATATTTTATTTCCTCCGTAAATAAAATCTACCAATCGTTTCCTACGTTTACAGGTTTATCTTCCGGATTTCCCAATGTAACTTTGATGTTGGCAACCAGTTTTTCCATTTCAGCAGCAGTCAGTCTTTTGATATCGCCCCAGCCTTGCATGGTTAATACATATTTGTTGCACTCCGGTGTAGTTTTCTCAAGCGGACCGCCATTACCTTTTTCAGAAGAGTGAACAAGATCTGTGATCACATATTTATAGCGGCCGTCTTTGCAGGCAATCACAACTGTGTAGGTAACTTTTCCGGTATGCATAATACCTGGCTGTGGCGCATGATAGGCTACTTTGAATTCCCCTTTGTAGCTATAATATCCGTCAGCAGGTTTGTCGGCAAGGATACCGCTGCCAGATACATTCAGGTTGTGCGTACGTTTAAAGAGGACTGCCTGGGTTGCACCCGTAACAGTTTCTACGCCAGTATACGTGATCTTTTTAGTAGCAGTATCAATCGGAAATGTTTGTGCAAATGAATGAAATGCAGCTACACAGCCAAGGATCAATGAGAATACAATTTTCATAATACGGTTGGTTTATGTTTGAATTCGTTTAATTACTATATGCTTCTTTCAAAACCATGCCAGAAATTATTTTTTCCTGGCAGCTGCTTTTTTCGCAGCAGGTTTCTTGGCTGCAGCCTTCTTTGCGGCAGGTTTTTTCGCAGCAGGCTTTTTCGCCGCTACCTTTTTTGCAGCAGGTTTTTTCGCCACTGCTTTCTTAGCCGCCGGGGCTTTTTTGGCAGCAACTGTTTTCTTGGCTGCAGCAGCTTTACCTTTCTTCGGTTTAGCCAGACCAGCATCCACATCCGTTGGGTCGTGGTCTAAGCCTGCAATGGCAAGGCATTCCGCGTAAGTTAATGAAGCCGGTTCTCTGTCTTTCGGTAGTTTGAAATTATTTTTACCGATCGCCAGATAGGGTCCCCATCTGCCTTTCAATATCTTCACATATTCGCTTTCCGGATATTCTGCAATCAGTTTCTCTGCATCTGACTGGCGCTTCGCAAGGATCAGTTCAATACCACGGTCAGCATCAATGGTCATGACATCGTCGGTCTTCGGAATGGATACAAACTTGCTGTTGTGGCGTATATACGGGCCGAAACGGCCGATGGCTACAACCATGGGTTTGTCTTCAAACATACCGATTTCTCTTGGCAGCTTGAATAATTCCAGCGCTTCTTCCAGCGTGATGTTCTCGATCAGTTGGCCTTTGCGCAAACTCGCGTATCTCGGTTTGATGTCTTTCTCTTCATCGGCTTCACCTATCTGTACAAACGGACCGTAGCGGCCAAGACGTGTACTGACCTGCTCGCCCGTTTCAGGATGCACACCTAATATACGGGATGAGTTTACACTCGAACGTTCTACATTTTCTGTCTGCACAACCTGCTTATGGAAATCTCCATAGAAGTCTTTCAGCATGTTCTGCCACTTGATCTTTCCTTCAGCAATGTCATCAAATTCTTTTTCAACCAATGCAGTGAAATTGAAATCCGTAACATTCGGGAAATGCTCTACAAGGAAATCATTGGTGATCATGGCAAGATCCGTCGGGAAGAGTTTCGATTTCTCCTGGCCCGTATTCTCTGTGATAACCGCTGCTTTAACAGCATTATCTTTTAATGTTAATTGTGTAAGCTTGCGCTCTCTGCCATCACGGTCTTCCTTAATAACGTAGCCTCTTTTTTGTATGGTGGAAATTGTCGGCGCGTACGTAGACGGACGGCCAATGCCCATTTCTTCCAGTTTTTTTACCAGACTCGCTTCTGTATATCTTGACGGCGGACGGGTATAACGTTCAACTGCTACAATCTGATTGAGACCTAATTTCTGGTCTACTTTCAACGGCGGCAATGTAGCCGTGCCGCCTGTTTTTGCTTCGATTTCTTCTTCGTCTTCATCGTCTTCATCTTTCGATTCAAGATATACTTTTAAGAAACCTTCAAAAGTGATTACTTCGCCTGATGCAATGAAATTCTCAGGTGATTTATTATTGCCGATTGTTACAACTGTACGCTCCAAACGGGCATCAGCCATTTGTGAAGCAATGGCACGTTTCCAGATCAGGTCGTACAAACGTTGTTCGTTACGGTCTGTACTTGCCTGCTGCACGTTGAAATCCGTCGGACGGATGGCTTCGTGCGCTTCCTGTGCATTTTCAGATTTACTTTTATATCTGCGGGTGAATGCATAGTCAGCACCGTAATTATTGGTAATGGTGTTACGTGCCGCATCAATAGCGAAATCAGACAAGTTCACCGAATCCGTTCTCATATAAGAAATCTTACCGGCTTCGTATAAACGCTGCGCAACCGTCATGGTCTGCGCTACTGAAAAGCTCAGTTTGCGTGATGCTTCCTGCTGTAGGGTAGAAGTAGTGAATGGGGCGGAAGGAGATTTTTTCGCTGGCTTTTTTTCCAGGTCACGCACAAAGAAATCTGCGCCGATCAGTTTGGTTAAGAAAGTCTGTGCCTCTGCTTCTGTATCAAAACGGGTAGGCAATTCAGCTTTGATGCTTTTATTACCGTCCTTGAATTCTGCTGTTACTTTAAATAAGGCTGTCGGGTTGAATTGCAGGACATCACGTTCTCTTTCTACCACGATACGTACAGCAACGGATTGTACCCGGCCGGCAGATAAGCCTGCCTTAATCTTTTTCCAGAGTACAGGAGACATTTCGAAGCCCACCAGGCGGTCCAGGATCCGACGTGCCTGCTGTGCGTTCACTAAATCAATATCTATGCCTCTTGGTGTCTGTACGGCGTTTAAAATCGCGTTTTTGGTAATCTCGCGGAACACAATACGACGCGTTTTTTTATCATCCAGGTCCAGGGATTCTTTCAAATGCCAGGAAATAGCTTCTCCTTCGCGGTCATCATCGGTCGCTAACCAAACAGTATCTGCTTCCTTTGACAACTTCTTCAGTTCCTTGACAACTTCTTTTTTGTCAGGGGAAATCTCATATGTAGGCTTGAAACTATTCTGTATATCGATGGCCTTATCGCCTTTCTGTAAGTCTCTTACGTGACCATAACTTGACTTGACAGTAAAATCTTTTCCAAGATACCCTTCAATGGTTTTTGCCTTTGCCGGGGACTCAACTATGACTAAATTCTTTGGCATCTGCCTTCTCTTTATAAATGAACACGACAAAGATGAATATTTTTTTTTCTAAAATGCAAACATTCAATTCAAGGTATTGAATTAAAATAGTATTTATCAAAGTATTTATATGAATTCAATTTATTGAATGATTGGATTTCGGGAATTTTATGTAATATGCTTCTTTTAAAAGAGCAATGGGGAAAACACTTATTTTAATACGTCATGCCAAGTCAGATTGGTCAGAAAGCGGACAAAAAGACTTTGACCGGGAATTGAACAGGAGAGGGCACCTGGATGCTCCCCGGATGGGTGGAAAACTGAAAGAATTGGGTATTGTACCCGATCTGATTGTTTCCAGTCCGGCTACACGGGCAAAATTAACGGCTGAATATATTTGCGAACAGATCAATTATCCGCTTACAGACATCGATTTTCAGGAAGATATTTATGAAGCTTCTGTGCGTACTTTATTAAAGGTAGTGAACGAGCTGAATGATAAATACAATACTGTAATTATAGTAGGGCATAATCCGGGTTTTACCTACCTGGCCGAAAATCTTACCCATGCGGAAATAGGAAATATTCCTACTTGTGGTATTGTGGAACTTGGTTTCGATCTTGACAGCTGGGCATTGATTTCGCAGAATACAGCCACCCTGAAGAATTTTATTTACCCGAAGATGTTTTTTGGCGGCGGCGAGCAGGAGTAGATAATGGTTAGTCCTGCTGCACCAGTGTATAGTGGTCAGGTTTTACATGTCTGGATTTATTTTTTTAAAACTTAAAGCCGCTGCAATATAATAACTTGCCGTTATAACAACGACGCATCACAATTCATATGACTGAGGAATATATAAGTGGTTATCTGGAAGCAATCTCAAAGATGAAGGATATTTTAACCCCTTCTGTAGGTGGAACCAATCAATTCTTCTCAATCAATAATAATCCCCAGATTGATTTATTAAATAATATCAGGAATTTTCTTAAAGATAATATTCAATACTATAATACATTTTATAATAACGAACAATTTGAAGAGCGCCTCCGCACAATAACTCTATTGAAAATTAAAAACTGGGAAAAAGAATTTCCTTTATTGATAGAAAACTGGACTTGCGATAAAACAATAACTTCAATAAATGGAAAGAACGGATTTTTGCTTTCCGAATATTTGGTAAACTTTCTGCTAAAAGATTTTTTTCAAGGTAAATATGTAGAAGTATTTAAGTTATTACCGGATTGGGAAAAATGGCACTGGGGAGATCAAATGAGTGAAGAATATGTGTTTGTTACAAACGATAAAATATTTATTATGCACTTTGGAGAGAGCAGTTGATAAGCTAAAGATGTATATTGTGTTACCATGACCGGCTAAACATAATATTTGCAATACAGTATGAACAAATCATTCCTCTTACTTGCTTGGCTTTTATTCCTGATTTCTTCCTGTAAAACCCCGGAAGGAAAAGAAAAGAGTGCTGTTCCAATAGACAGTCATGCTGTACATACAGTTACTTCCGGAGATACTGCAATCTATGCCGGGGCATCATCCGATTACATCATCTTCGGCAGGTTCTGCGGCGAGTGCATGGGCGAATGTGCCACCATGTATAAGTTTGATCCGGTGAATCGCACCTTGTTTGCAGATCATTCAGACAGCTACTGGAAATACCATAGCGACGGAACAATGAAATTTGCTACTACCATCAGTGATCCGGCTGTTATTGCGCTCGTACAGGAAATACCGGATGAGATTCCGGATGAATTGCTGCATGCAGAAGCAGGCGAACAGCGGTTTGGCTGCCCGGATTGTGCCGATGGCTGCGGCATCTTTTTTGAAATCGGGAAAGGCAAAATAAGCAGGAAGTTTTATATTGATAACCAGACTGACAAACTCGAAGGTGATGTAAAAGCATTTGCAGAATATCTACAGGAGGTGTTGGCTAAAATATAACACAGCACGCATCGCCGCCGTTACCAATTCATCCCTTAACTGTTTTCATTCCGATAAGATAGTTTGTTTCAACCTATGAATCCATCAAAAGAATCTGTAAAGGCAAAACAAAAAGCTGTAATGCTTCCGATGCTGTTTTCTGCGTTATTGTTTTCAGCCTGCGATCCTTACTATAGAATAACGGTTGCCAATAAAACCAGCGATACAGTTAAGCTGCTGGTGAAAGAAAATATTCATTTCAATACAGATAAGTCAATATCAGGCGTTACGGCAAATAGATTGGATGTATATGAACTGGCACCTGCGGAATGGATGCGCGTTGGGTATGCTATCGCTGAAATAGATAATGATCTTCCGTTTGATACGCTTAAAATTGTGCGGAATGCAGATACACTTACAGCAGATAACGCGGCAGAAATTAAACGGTTGTTTGATAAAAGAATAATCGGTGGTTTGAAAAAGCCTTATAACATCAGTATAAAATAATGGAGGGCATTGGTATAGACGAGCAATGATTAATACAGATAAAGACCACATCCACACATACGACGCACAGGGCCGGATGACCTGCTGCACCCTGGAAGATAAAATCTATACCAATGCCGGTGCCGAAGAGTTGATTCACCATCCTAAAGAAGCCGGCCATAAACATGACCATGCGGATAAGCACCATCACGATCATGACCATGAACAAAGTCATGACCATGATCATGATCACAGCCATGGCAGTCTGCCGGGTATGTTTATACCAGCCGCTGTTTCGTTGGCATTGCTGCTGGTTGCGCTTTATATAGAACATGTGGTGAACGCTGGCTGGTTTACCGGCTGGGTAAAAATTGCCTGGTATGCAGTTGCCTATCTTCCGGTTGGTATACCGGTATTTAAAGAAGCGTTTGAAAGTATTGTCATTGGTGAAATATTTTCAGAGTTTTTGCTGATGTGTATTGCTACGGCCGGCGCTTTTGCCATTGGCGAATATCCGGAGGGTGTCGCCGTGATGCTGTTCTATACGATCGGCGAAGTATTTCAGACACTGGCCGTAAAACGTGCCAAAGCAAATATCAAATCCCTGCTTGATCAGCGGCCCGATGAAGTAACTGTGCTGAGAGATAACCAGCAGCAAACAGTAAAAGCGGAAAGCGTAAATATTGATGAGATTATACAATTGAAACCCGGTGAAAAGCTGGGTCTGGATGGCGTGCTACTTTCAGCTACAGCCTCGTTCAATACGGCTGCGCTGACGGGTGAAAGCAAGCCCGATACAAAAGCGCAGGGTGATGTGGTGCTGGCAGGTATGATCAACCTTAATACGGTCGCGCAGGTGAAAGTTACTACAGCATATACAGACAGCAAGCTGAGCAAAATTCTGGAACTGGTGCAGAATGCTACTGCTCAGAAAGCGCCTACTGAATTATTCATCCGCAAGTTTGCAAAGATCTATACACCGGTTGTCGTATTTCTTGCTGCTGCTATTTGTTTGCTGCCATCCTTTTTTCTGGCAGACTATACGTTTACCGATTGGTTATATCGCGCATTGATATTCCTGGTGATCTCTTGTCCCTGTGCACTGGTCATCAGCATTCCGCTGGGGTATTTCGGTGGTATTGGTGCGGCAAGTAAAAATGGTATCCTGATTAAAGGAAGTAATTTTCTCGATGTGCTTGCAAACACTTCGCATGTAGTAATGGACAAGACCGGTACACTTACGGCAGGTGTTTTCAAGATACAGGATGTTGTGTTCGACAAGGCATTTAACCAGACTGAAATGCTGCAGCTGGTGAATGCGCTGGAAAGCCATAGTTCACATCCGGTAGCAACCGCGGTTCATCAATTCATCGGCACCGTAAACAATGATCTTAACCTGCAAAATGTGGAAGAGGTCCCAGGCCACGGATTAAAAGCTGATGTGGACGGCAAACAGCTGCTCGTTGGGAATTTTAAACTGATGGATAAGTTTTCTGTTCCATACAATGTTGATCCGGCAGGGATTGTGTACACCGTAATTGCAGTGGCATACGATCAAAAATTTGCAGGTTATATCACCATCGCAGACAGCATCAGGGAAGATGCACAAATCGCTATTGACAAGTTGAAATCGCTTCATGTAAAAACAACCATGCTGAGCGGCGATAAAACTACCATCGTAAAATTCGTTGCAGAGAAACTGGGAATCGATCAGGCGTTTGGTGATCTGTTGCCGGAAGATAAAGTAAACAAGGTAAAGGAAATCAAGGCAAACCAGGCAACGGTTGCTTTTGCAGGCGATGGTGTAAATGATGCCCCGGTAGTAGCTTTAAGCGACGTGGGTATTGCCATGGGCGGGCTCGGCAGTGACGCCACCATTGAAACAGCAGATGTGGTGATCCAGGACGACATGCCGTCTAAAATTCCTACGGCTATTCACATAGGAAAAGAAACAAAGAAAATTGTCTGGCAGAATATCACACTGGCATTCGTGGTGAAAGCGGTTGTATTGGTCCTTGGCGCCGGCGGACTGGCAACGATGTGGGAAGCAGTATTCGCGGATGTAGGAGTGGCTTTGCTTGCCATATTGAATGCCGTGCGCATACAACAAATGAAATTTTGATAACAACAACAGCATTGATAAAATGAAAAGGGGATTTACGCGTAGAGCAATTGCTATTTTCATACTGCTGTTCATTGTACTTTCACTAGTAACGCTGGTGCCTGGCAGCAAGTCGGATGGCAATGATCTTATCGGATTTCCATTCAGATTTTATATATACCTGGGCGGGAAAATAAGACCAGAGCCTTTGAGTCGATTCATCATTTCATATCCTAAATTGATTTTTGATCTGCTTATTATCGGAATCGCATCTGTATGCATCGAAATGTTTATTCAGAAAAGAAAACGTACATAAATTAAATTTAACTTTCAATTGGCTCTTCCGGATTTATAATTCAATGTTGCCTTGTGAAGGATTTATCAGAACATAAGCAGTTTTCCTTGCTTAACCATATGGTTCTTTTGTCCTGATACAAAAGAACCAAAAGATTAAGGTTTCCGCCGCGGCGAATGACAACCAGATAACAGGCATTTATAATCCCATAAACTTTCAACAACTATGGCAACACTACTGGCTAGTATCTTATTTCTTATTTTTCTTTTTTTATCAGGTATTCATGTTTATTGGGCCTTCGGCGGACAGTGGGCGAGTGGCGCGGTAATTCCCACCCGCGACGATGAACAGCAGGCAATGATGCCCGGCATTCTGCCAACACTGATTGTCGCGATGGGGTTACTTGGTTTCGGATTTACAGCCTTGCTTCAGGTAATGATATTTAATTCGGAACTGCCGGGATGGCTAATGATTATTCGTGCATATGGCCTTTGGATAATCGCAGGGATTTTTATTATCCGGGCCATCGGCGATTTTCATTATGTCGGTTTCTTTAAAAAAATCAGGCATACAAAATTCGCGGTCAACGATACAAAACTTTATACGCCCTTATGTTTACTGGTGGGTACGCTAGCCATAATACTTGAGCTGAGTAAATAAATGTAACTCTTTTTAAATACTTTGAAATTTTTAATACATTTCTTTCCTGTATATTTGTTAAAAGTATCGGCTTAAGAATAATGCGCTTTGTTTCAGGGATCATCATTTTTGTGTTTTTTCAGTTGACGGCATTGCTTTCACAGGCACAGATTCTGGTTCCTTTGAAGCCGCGCCAGTATGCGTTTACATACACCAATGGCTGGTATGATAAGACTCCTGTTTTCTGCATCGAAGCGGCCCGTACGTTTCATATCCGTATTGGTAAACTGGTCGATGAACATACTACACTGTTTCTGGATTTTGCCGACCGTACAAAATTTGAACGCGATCATACCTTTCAGTTTATTTACGGCGGACAAGGATTTTTATTCCGGAGGGGAAGTTTTAAATTTCTTTTCAGAAAAACATTTACCGTAAACCGTTATGTATCTGAAGAATTTAAAGGCACATTCTTAGGCGGCGAGCTGGACCTGGCACCTGGTATTTATAAGAAAAAATATTTCGCTGCCATAGATTTTTATTTTGGCGACAGCTTCACCGGTCATGTAGTCGCTAATCCACAGGCACAGCATGTGTTAAAAGATGTAGAGTCGGGCTGGATCACGCCGCACTTTGCAACCATTAAACTTGGTCTGAACCTCGGTTATTATATCAATGAAAAATTTCTGGTACAAGGACATGTTGATTATACATTAATGAAGCCTGAAAAATTATTGCATGCGCCAAGTGTATATTGTACCATTGGTGTTTCATACATGATCAACCGGAAGAATGTTGTTGAAAAAGCACCTAAGCCCGCAGTGATTGAAGACGTGGATAGATAATTATAAGTTATGAATTATAAATTATGAATTGGCTGCGCAAGCAATAAAAAAAGCCCTGCTGATATACTCAACAGGGCTTTTTTTATTTAATGAGAAGAATCGGATGAAGTCAAATCATGAATGGAATACCAATCCATAATTCATAATTACTTCTTGTTTTTCGACTTTACGTAACTCTTCTTTTTCTTCGTCGTTTTCTTTTTGGCTGCATTCAAACGTTTGCTGGCACGTTTATCCGCCTGTTTACGGGTAACGGCATTACGTTTTTCTTTTTCCTTTTTAGCCTTGGCCATTCTTTTTTGATACTCAATGGCTTCGGGAGTCATTTGGTTTTTGGTGCCTTCTGCGTTTTCAGCATCCAGGTCGGCCTGGGTATGCCCCTTGTTTGACCGTTCTTTTTTTACTTTTGCAGGTTTGCCGCCGCCGCCCGAAGACGCGTCCGGTTCCGTTTGTGCATAAGAGTTCTGTTGCGATGCTACTAAGCACCCCAGACTCAGGAGTATAATAAATGCAAGTTTTCTCATAGGATTTCATGCACAATATGCTAAAAAAGTAGTGGGAAAAAAAATCTCCTTTTACTTCTCTATCCACTCAGGAATAAAGATTTTTGTTTACATGAAAATCTTCACCAGGACCGCCGTTTTTTTACTTCTATCTGCAGGCTGTTTTCTTGAGTCTCCGGCTCAGGGAAATGCACTTTTATGGGAAATTTCCGGCAAGGGACTGAAAGATACTTCCTATCTGTTCGGCACCATACACATCCGAGACAAGCGGGTCTTTAACCTGGGCGATTCCACTTATTATGCTATTGCAAAGACCAAGGCTCTGTACGGAGAATTGAATCTTCAGGACAAGGATGAAATGAAAAAGCATGCCTCCGAACTGATGATGCCGGCGGGCACCACCCTGGAGTCACTGCTCTCTGCCCAGGATTATAAACTGGTAAAGAAATACTGTAAAAAACACATCGGTATATATTCCTTGCTGATCAATAAGATCCGTCCGGTATATGTATCAGCCATTGTGTCGGAAGACCTGTTGCCGAAAGAAGAGAAGAAACCGCTGGACCTGTATCTGCAGGATCATGCGGGGAAGCTTGGTCACGACATAGGCGGTATCGAAACTTTTGAAGAGCAGCTGGCTGTCGTGAATCTGATCCCGCTGCAGGAACAGGCCGATATGCTGGTAGAGCAGATCAAAAATATTGAAGAGGAAAAAGTATTGATGGAACAGATGCTGCAGCTCTACTTATCCGAGTCGCTGGATAGCCTGGAAATACTGGTACAGGAAGATACGCTTTCGCAGGAATTCAATGAAGCTATATTGGATGCGCGTAACAAAGTAATGCTTACGCGTATGGAAACACAAATGAATACACAGCCGACGTTTTTTGCTGTGGGCGCCGCGCACCTGGCAGGCGAAAAAGGCCTGGTGATTTTATTACGCAAGCAAGGATATACCGTACGACCTGTTAAAAGAAAATAGAATAAACAAATGAGTAAAGTGGAAGTTTCTGTACTGCATGTACATGTAGTGGCAGCTGAATTGAATGTCAGCACCAAACAAGTAGAAGCAACGATTGAATTACTGGATGAAGGTGCGACCGTACCCTTCATTTCGCGTTACCGGAAAGAGATTACCGGCAGTATGGATGAAGTGCAGATCACTGCTATACGCGATCGTTTTGAACAGCTGCGCGAGCTGGATAAGCGCAGAGAAAGTATTTTGAAATCCATTCAGGAGCAAGGTAAACTTACCAAAGAACTGGAAGAGAAAATCAAGACCGCCGGTACCATGACTGAGCTGGAAGATATCTACCTTCCATACAAACCGAAACGCAAAACACGTGCGAGCATTGCGAAGGAAAAAGGACTGGAGCCTTTGGCTATTCTTATCCTGGAGCAGAGCACCTCCGATATTGATGCGGAAGCAAGCAAATACATCGATGCCGAAAAAGGTGTGGCTACCCTGGAAGAAGCGCTGGCCGGAGCACGCGACATCATTGCGGAACAGATCAACGAAGACCAGCAGGCACGTGCGGCTGTTCGTCAGCTGTTCAACGAAAAAGGAACAATCAAGTCAAAAGTGTTCCCGGGTAAGGAAAACGAAGGACAGAAATACAGGGATTATTTTGAGTGGGAAGAGCCGATCGGCAAAACACCTTCACACCGCTTGCTGGCAATGCGCAGAGGGGAGAAAGAAGGCTTCCTGATGCTCGACATTGCACCGGTTGAAGAAGACGCGGTTGAGCTACTGGAGCGCCAGTTTGTGCAGGGCCGTGGCGCATGCACCGACCAGGTGAAGCTTGCCGCTAAAGATGCCTACAAACGATTGCTGAAACCATCCATGGAAACAGAAGTGCGCATGGGTACCAAAAACAAAGCCGACGAAGAAGCCATCCGTGTATTCTCCGACAACTTGAAACAATTACTGTTAGCTTCTCCGCTTGGCCAGAAGAATGTATTGGCGCTGGATCCGGGCTTCCGTTCAGGTTGCAAGGTTGTTTGCCTGGATAAACAAGGCAAGCTGCTGGAAGAAACTGTTGTGTACCCACATGAACCGCAGCGCCAGACACAGCAGTCGGCGGCGGTGATCATGGCTTTGTGCCAGAAGCATGCGATCGAGGCAATCTCAATCGGGAACGGTACAGCAGGCCGCGAGACGGAAGCCTTTGTAAAAGGACTTGGTCTGCCAAAAGAAATATTGATCGTGATGGTGAATGAAAGCGGAGCTTCCGTGTACTCCGCATCAGAAGTGGCGCGCGAAGAGTTTCCTGAATACGATGTAACGGTAAGAGGCGCGGTGTCTATAGGCCGCCGTTTGATGGATCCGCTGGCTGAGCTGGTGAAGATCGATCCGAAAGCCATTGGTGTTGGTCAGTACCAGCATGATGTAGATCAGACAGCCCTGAAGAAAAGTCTGGATGAAGTTGTTATAAGCAGTGTAAACTTAGTAGGTGTGGAAGTAAACACGGCGAGCAAGCAGCTGTTAACTTACGTATCCGGTCTTGGTCCGCAGCTGGCGCAGAATATCATTGATTACAGAAATGCGAACGGTCCGTTTAAGTCACGTGCGGATATTAAAAAAGTAGCCCGCATGGGTGATAAAGCATTTGAGCAGTCTGCCGGATTCCTGCGTGTACGCGACGCGGAAAATCCATTGGATGGCAGCGCGGTGCACCCGGAAAGTTACCCGGTGGTAGAGCGCATGGCAAAAGACCTGGGCGCTTCTGTAAAGGATATCATGAAGAGTAAGGAACTGCGCCAGAAAATTGTGCTGAAGAACTATGTAAGCGAAACCGTTGGTTTACCGACGTTACAGGATATCTTCCAGGAATTGGATAAACCGGGCCGCGACCCGCGCCAGACGTTCGAAGTATTTGAATTTGCGGAAGGTGTGAAGGAAATGAAAGACCTGCGTCCGGGTATGAAACTGCCGGGTATTATCACCAACGTAACCAAGTTTGGTGTGTTCGTGGATATCGGCGTGCACCAGGACGGCTTGATCCACATCAGCCACCTGAGCGACCGCTTCATTTCAGACCCATCGGAAGTAGTGAAGGTACAGCAGAAGGTACAGGTAACCGTACTGGAAGTAGACGAAGCGCGCAAGCGGATCAGCCTGTCGATGAAAGGTGATGCAGGCGGTGCTGGCGGTCCGAAAGGAAAAGGCGGCGCGAAAAAAGAGAAAGAAGTAGAAGGCGACATGCAATCGAAGCTGAACATGCTGATGTCGAAGTTTAAATAATTATGAATTATGAATTATGAATGCCACATTCATAATTCCAGGGCCCACGGTTAACCGTGGGCCTTTTTTTATTCTTGGGGGTGCTACCCCAAGTTAGAATGTATCAGGCTTACAGCCTGAGGATTCGACGAGCGTAATAAACCTGAAAGGCTTAAATAGAATAGCTTAGGGTATCGCCCTAAGAAGAAATATTGAGCCCCGGGTTTTAACCAAGGGGCTTTTTGATTGCGTTATCGTGAGTCCCACGGTTAAAACCGTGGGTTAAACAATTCATTGCATCTCTCTGGCGCTGGTCTCAGCGCAGCGGGACTAGTGCCGGGTATTTCGCGGTCTTTGACTGCCTTATCTAACGTATCGGGGGGCATAGCCCTAAGGACAAATGTCAGGCCCGCGGTTAACCGCGGGCTTTTTTGTTGTCTGCGCGGGTACCCGTTTGTGCGGAGCAAATATGCATGATTGTGCTGACAGGAATTATATAACGCCAGTTACCTTCTAAGGGGTATTTCATGCCTTTGTATCGCCTTTCTGCATGCTTTTAATATGGGGAAGATATGGCGAAGAGGTGGGATAGAGGTGGGACAAAGGTGGGAAAGAGGTGGGACAACCCTAGGTTAGCCTTCATGTTAACCAAAGTTCCGGTTGGAGTAAGCCAGGCAGAACGCCGGTACATCAATGAATGTATCCGAAGACAGGACATACGTCCCAATTCATTCCGCCGGGGCGGATCATAATTCATAATTTATAATTACCTTTGCACCATGAATATCGATTTTAACAAAGGCGAGGGATTAGTACCCGTGATCATTCAGGATGCCGTGACCCGCAACGTACTCATGTTGGGTTACATGAATGAAGAAGCCTATACCAGGACCAGGGCAGAAGGTAAAGTAACCTTCTTCAGCAGAAGTAAAAACCGTCTATGGACAAAAGGCGAAACAACGGGACATTTCCTGCATGTGGTGGATATTAAAGTGGACTGCGACAACGATACCTTACTGATCAAAGTGAAGCCCGATGGTCCGACGTGCCATACCGGTACCGATACCTGCTGGTCTGAAGTGAACAGCGGCCGTACGTTCTTCATCGAGAAGCTGGCTGGTGTAATCAAAGACCGCAGGAACAATCCTACAGACGCGTCTTATACCGCATCGTTGTTCCGTAAGGGAATCAACAAGGTGGCGCAGAAAGTAGGCGAGGAAGCCGTTGAAATCGTGATTGAAGCAAAAGATAATAATGACGACCTGTTCAAAGGCGAAGCAGCCGATCTGTTATATCATTACCTGATTCTACTGGAAGCAAAAAACATTCCGCTGGACGAGGTGATCAAGGTGCTGGAGAGCAGACAGAAGTAATTATGAATTATGATCCGCCGCGGCGGAATGAATTATGAATTTGTGAAAATTCAAATAAGTTAAAATGAAAAAGGCTTTCTATACAGAAAGCCTTTTTCATTTTAATCGATGGCGCAAACTTTCGATAAAAGATTATTCTTTTATAAACGTAGCATGGTAAAGGTCATTATCCGTTTGTATAGAAATAATATAGTAGCCGCTGGCTAATCCGGCCACGTTTACTTTTGAGTCTGAAAGTTGTTGTTGTGAAACTACTTTTGAATCTGAAGAGCAGATTGTAATAATTCCGTTTATTGCGTTATTAAAATGCAAGCTCTCAGAAGCAGGATTCGGGAAAACCATTAATTTATTTTTAGCTGCTGCGTCTGGTACTATAGATGTTGTAACCGGAGGGTCTGTAACGGGAGGATCTGTAACGGGCGGTGTAACAACAACACGCGGCGGTGTAATCGTACAGCCGGTAATGATGGGGTCGTATGATACAATGCCTAGTGTTGGGTCATCATAGGCATCATATATTGTGGTTGGCATGTTCGCTTCATCTAAACACCAACAATTATTTGATATATCATATGGATAAGCACTGTTCCATTTTAAACCATAAGTATTTCCACAAATGATGTTATCGTGAATAGAGGTAGCGGAATAAGCATATGGATAAGATCCTGCCAGGCCGACTTTATTATATTCAATTCTACAATTTGTTATTGTTAGTCCTGGCCATAAAGTGGCGCCCATGTCGCAATGATGTATATAACAATTATCTACAGTGGCTTTATCCAATGAAATACCTGTAAGCAGATCAGAGAATTCACTGTTTGTTAATGTTGTTGTATAGCTTCCCGAAACACCTATAGAGCCATTTTTGAAAGAACATTGATCAAACACTGCATTTGTAAGTCCATGGGCACTAATTAAATTGTTTGAAAAATTGCAATTCGTAATTGAACTTGAATGACTGCCATCATCCCCATTTGATTTTAGTGCTATATTATTGTTCCGGAAAGTACAATATTTAAAATCATAGACCAGATTGGTTGAGTTTCCTGGGTTAAGAATAAATCCCTGGCTGCAATATTCAAATATTAAATATCGGGCCTTAACTGTACCTCCCTGTGCTATTTCGATAATCAGCTGATCCCAGCTTTCTTTCGGATAAAGCGTATTTACTGCAGCAGCAGTAAAAAGTACGCTGTCATTTTCAGCTCCGTTGATATTAAGTCTTCCACGTATACTGAAGAGTGTAGCGCTTTTGACTTTTACAACCACTCCCGGATCAATGTTTAATGTAACCCCCGGAAATACAGTTGTCGTTCCTGTGATCATATAGGGGCTGCCTGCTTTGGTCCAGGTCTGGTCGCCGAAGATGCCGCCACTAATAGATGTTTGTGCATACGCACAGGTGATACAGGCAAAAAGCAGGAATGATAGAATGTGTCTCATGAAATAAAATTATTTTTACAAATGTCTGATAATTTTTACCGTTTTCCTATGTGGAGGAAAATTATAATTGATGATTATGAGTTATTAAGAGATAAAACTTTGGAGTTTAACCAGATAACAAATGTTATACTCATAAATCAATGATACCGGTGTTTTATCCGGAGACTAATAAAACCTTCAGGGTTTCTAATACGCGAACTCTCCAAGTGGGCTCTTCCGGATTTGCAATCCGGAAGCCAGATAGAAAGGATTTTTAATCCGGTTTGGGTTAAGTATAAAAGAGATTGCATTCGCCCGGCGAACCGAACGCTGGATTTCATTTAACCAGGGAAACCTCCAAGGTTTTTCATTAACACTGTATATATCTATTAAGAGACGAAACCTATAAGGTTTTCTTAAAAATCCACCTGTCGCATTCGGCCTTATACATTGTCATTTTTACACCATCTTAAAGCAGGTTTGTTTGCTACATTTGTAACAGATAATCACAAACCAAAAACACAAACATATGGCACGTATCGATCCATCCATCAACTTCAACGGCAATGCCGAAGAAGCATTTACATTTTACAAATCCGTATTCGGCGGCGAGTTTTCAAACCTGGTGCGCCTGAAAGACATGAAGGATCCCGGCTTTCCGGTAGATCCGGCAGATGCAGACAAGATCATGCACATTGCCCTGCCGATCGGTCACAACATACTGATTGGAAATGATGTTCCGTCATTTCTAGGCAGGGTAAATGAAGAGGAGAACCGTTCCAAGATCTCAGTGGCTGCAGAAAGCAAGGAAGAAGCTGATAAAATCTACAAGGGACTTTCAGCAGGCGGTAACGTTGAATTTCCTATTGGTGACAGTCCGTGGGGCTCGTACTTTGCAATGTTCAGAGATAAGTACGGCATTGAATGGATGGTCGATTATAATCCTTCAGCGAAGAAATAAAACACGGCTATGGCAAATAAAACTTTGAAAAGCATCGGTGCAATACTTGCGGGGTTTGCAACCGGTGCCGTCCTTTCTGTCGGCGCCGATTTCCTGATGGAACAGACGAACATGATGTCGATGGAAAACTTCAAACAAAGTTCAGCGGCAATTATCCTGACCGTGATCCTGTACCGCTTTGTTTTCAATGTAACCGGCTGTTACCTGACGGCACGGCTGGCTCCGGATAAGCCCATGAAACATGCGCTGATCATTGGTATCATCGGTACCGTGCTGAGTATACTGGGCGCAGTTGCCATGTGGGACAAAGCCATTCCGGCCTACAACCTTACAATCATTTTCATGTCGCTGCCAAGCGCCTGGCTGGGCGGGAAACTTTTCTTAGCAACAGCAGGGAATGCTGAAGCAAAGCAATAATATGAATGGAGCTGTCCGGGATTTGCATGCACCGCGGCTAACGCAAATCCCGGACTGCTTCATTTACGATGAGATTCTGCCATTACAACGGATAATTGTTCTGCGGTCATGACTCCGTTGAGAGTCACAGCTTTATAGCTGATGCCCTGCCCGCCGCACACGACCCCTCAGCGGGGGCGCACATCCGGCTGTGTGTATTGCTGTTCATAAGCCTCTTCAAGGCTGTGATAGATTATGTAGTGATTTATTTTTCTATAGAGGTTTGGCCCCGCAGGAGTCATTTCTATTGCAAATCCCGGACAGCTTCGTATTTTAGATTCCTGTTACAAATTAAATGCTTTCATGAATGGAAAACTATAACAAGGAAGTTACCGCTTACATTGAAAAAATGGCTGACTTTGCCAAACCGATTTTAACCCATTTAAGAGAAATTATTTTCAGTACCTGCCCGGAAGTAGAAGAAAGTATTAAGTGGGGAACACCACACTATTCCTACAAAGGCGACCATTTAGTTATGATGGGTGGTTTTAAACAGCATTGTTCCTTTAGTTTGTATAAAGCAGAACTGATGCAGGACAAGGACATACAGGCAAGTGTAAAGGCAGGGAAAAAATTCGGTTATATGGATAAGATTAAAGACATCTCCGAATTGCCAGGCAGGAAAATTTTAATTTCATACATCAAAGAAGCGATGGAATTAAATAAAAATGGTACTGCAAAACCCAAACCGGTAAAAGAGAAATCAACAGCTGAGGTTGTTGCTCCCAAAGAGTTTGTTGACGCGTTAAAGAAAAACAAAAAAGCAACCGAAATTTTTGAAAGCAAATCGCCTTCGTTTCGTAAAAACTATATTATCTGGATTGCAGACGCAAAGACAGACGAAACCAGGAACAAAAGAATTGCCCAATCCCTGGAATGGATCGCAGAAGGTAAAGACCGGTTCTGGCAGTCGAAGAAGTAAACGAATCCTTATAGGTTAACCAGAGAACAAATGTTTTCTCCAAAGCGATGCTATCGCTTAAAGGGGACATCGGTGTTTATCCAGGGATCAGTTCTTCCGGATTTATAATCCTTATCATTCATAGAAACAAAAGCACCTCACGCCTCTGACGCGGCAATGGAAGTATTTCTCTTTTACAATTTTATACCATGGAAACTGTATAGCTTTGTTCCATCAACGACACGAAAAAAGGAATAAACAAAAACAATAATAAACTGAATCAAGAACACAAACAGATATGATGAAACCAAAACTTCTATTGAGAACAGCAGCAGGCTGTCTGCTGTTCTTTGCCTTCGGCCACAGCATGGGGCATTTCAACAGGCACAATGTGACCGATCCCAAAGCAAAGGAAGTGCTTCAACAGATGATTGAAAATAAATTTGATATGTTCGGGCAGCTGCGCAGCTACGATGAGAACTACACCGGCATGAGCCTCAATCTCATCTTCACTTTGCTGGCCCTGGCGGCCGTGCTGTGGCTGCTCTCCGCGCATACGGAAAAACAAGCTGCACTGGTAAAACAGGTATTGGTCCCGCTGGGGCTTTGTATCCTGGGTTTCAGCGTTACCGGCTTTCTGTATTTCTTTCCCGTGCCAGCTGTAACGTGTCTGGTGGCGGTTGTGTTAATAGCAGCAGCTATTTTTAAGCTGAATGATAAAAAGGTGGTTTAGCGCTTCCTGATTCGCCGCGGTAAGCGGAAGCCAGATAAAAGGATTTATAATCCGTTTTTAGATAACGATTACATTCGCCGCGGCGAACGTTACTACCTGGGTTCAGGACTGCAAATCCCGAACAGCGGGTACTAATCCGAAACAGCAGGTTACTTCAACGTTGCAAGTTATATACATGAACAACCAAACACCTTTGCACATATAAGACTGCTTGAATAAACCTTACTTGCCCATGAAACACATTTTTTTGTACCTCCTGATTTTACAGATAGCTGCAAGCTGCAACCACAAAGAGCTGGCCTGCGTGTTGTGCCATAAAAGCAGAAAAAAAACCGTGACAAGATTTGAGAACGGACAAGTGAAATCCATCCGGATCACGAAGTCGGTGGCTGGAGCCATTGATGCGCCGGTGAAAACAATAACGCGGTATAAGGAATTCGATTCAACCGGTGCGCTGGTCTGGAAAAGCCATGGCTACCGCATCAACAGTGTATGGGACTGGGAATCGGGGAGGGAGCGGGGCCGCGTAAAACAAACGGTCTATTATTCGGTTACGGATTCGCTCAAAAAGACAACCTTGTTGAAAAAAGATGGCCAGGTAATTTTTACAAAGGATGTGAGAAGGTAAGTGATAATTTACTTTGCCATGGTCGGTGTTTAGCGAGTTTGTATGATAGCTGAAGAACTGTTCCATCCCGAGCGTCACCAACTATTTGTATATTTCAAGCTCTTCCGGGTTTGTATCCGCCGATTCGATGAGAGCAATTTTAAGGCATCTTTTTCCTTCGGGTATGCAATCGTATTGCCGGGGTAACAAAATGGCTGCAGCGCTGCTTAAGACAAGTCTGGCGGCCTTGCCTCCTTGCGTGCAGGAAATGTGTGGTTCTCATACGGTATACCTGCATACTCCTGTGATACTGTTGCGATACTGTGTTCATACCTGTTGCATAGTTGTACTATGGTATTTCTATGGTACTTCCATACCAGGTTCATACTGTACTCATACTGTGGTCATACTGTACTCATACTTCCCGCATACTATCCTGATACTATCCGCATACTTCAGGCATACATGAAGGGTACCTCATGCGGCAATTTTTGTTAACAAAGGTTTACAAAAGCGGTGTTTTTAGCAGTTCTGAAAATCAAAAATGACAATCTTAACGAAGGACCCTGGGCGCAGATAGGGAGGAGATAGGGAGGAGACCACACGGAGCCTACCGGAAAGGGGTGTTTTTTAAGGTTTTCAGATGATTATCGATTGTCAGGAATTAGCGCTTCTTTAACTAAGCTACATTGGATTTGTCATCGTCTTCCAATTTATAAAATAGAGATTACATTCGCCGCGGCGAACTCTCTTATCTGGGTTCGGGATTGCAAATCCCGAACAGCTGGTTTAGAGAGGATGCTTCTTAATTAAGCGACATTGGATTACAAATCCCTAACAGCTGGAAATGATACGCACCAGTCAGAGACTGGCGCGAGTGTGCGATAGCAGCTTTTAACTAAATGTCATTGCAAGGGGATATGTAAATCATGTATCGATTTTTTTGAAAGGTGTAACTTACCGGCTGCTGTTGTTGTTCATTTTTGTAGCTATGGAACAAACCGCCGGCGTACCGCTGTGTTACGCACAACATGCTGTTCGCGCAGGCATGAAGGTTTTGTCCGTTTACCTGAAAAATCATCTGCTATGAAAAAGATACTCGTCATCACCACTTCCCATCAGGCATTAACCGATACCGATTCCACGACTGGTTTATGGATCGGGGAATTTACAGATCCGTATTATGTGTTCATCGATGCCGGCTGTGAAGTTACCCTTGCCAGTCCGCTGGGCGGCAAACCGCCCATTGACCCGATGAGTCTGCTGACCGAACACATTACAGGCTCCAACAAACGGTTTCAGGAAGATACGTTCGCGCAGCGGGCATTGGATCATACGCTTACCCTGGATGCAGTATCCGCCGCCGGTTACGACGCTGTTTTTTTCCCGGGCGGGCACGGTCCGCTGTTTGACCTGGCGAACGACGCCACCTGCGGCAGACTGATCCTGGATTTTCTTCAGAACGGCAAGCCTGTTGCAGCGGTGTGCCACGGACCTGCAGCCCTGATCAAAGCCGCAGAGCTTGATCCCACGGTGCTGCGGGGCAAACGTGTAACGGGATTTTCCAATACCGAAGAACGGCTGGCGATGCGTTACAAACATATTCCTTATACGCTTGAAGACCGTCTGGTCGCTTTGGGCGCCGATTATACAAAGGGTCTGGTTCCGTTTCTTTCCCATACCGAACAGGATGGTTTACTGATCACGGGCCAGAACCCCTTGTCTGCCGGCCCCACCGCCAAAGCGTTGCTCAACCATCTTGGTGTAACCCATGCTTAATGCGCTGTGTGCAGCAGCGGGCGCTGTGCAGCTGAATACGTAAACCTATATTATATAACCTGGCAGATCCTATTCTTATGGAAATGAAAGGCACCTTATCCCGGTTTCTGGATGCACAGGAAGGCGTGTATGAACAGGCGCTGGCCGAGGTGCGGCGCGGAAGGAAAACAAGTCATTGGATGTGGTTCATTTTTCCGCAGCTACAGGGGCTGGGGCAGAGCGAAACGGCGCGGTTCTACGCGATCCGCGATCGGGAGGAGGCGGAGCGCTACCTGGCACATCCGGTATTGGGCAGGCGGATCATAGAGATCAGCCAAGCCTTACTGCAGTTACCGCCAATGCCTGCCGTGGAGATCTTCGGAGCTGTGGACACATTAAAACTGCATTCATCGATGACCTTGTTTTCTTTACTGGAAAATCCACATCCTGTTTTTCAGCAGGTGCTGGATGTATTTTTTGATGGCAACACTGATCGGAAGACGGAGAGATTGCTGCGGGAGTGAGTATTTTGGCGTCGCATAATGCCTGAAGAGCCATTCTATCCCGAGCGTCACCGACCATCTATCTATTCTCCCTGTAAAACTATTTTTAACGGATTTTTAGTATGATAAAAAGATCGGTAAATCCCTTTTGATTCCTATTTTAATGATATTTCTCATTTTTAGGGAGTTATTTATGCTGTTGGAACAATAATTTTATAATTATTCCGGTGTAAATGTTTTGTATAAATAAAATTTTAGCTAACTAGGTGTTGTAACTTTTATGCCAGCTGATTTTTGAATACTTGATAGTTTTGTTTTTTGCTATCCACATAAACCAACTGATTTAAAAAGTAAAATATTGAATTTGAAGTAGGTATGAATTACCAATATGTAAATTAATAAGCTATAATGATAATTTCACTTGCAGATCTAATTGGATTAGCCTCACTGATACTTTCAGTTGTAGCATTGGTTGTTACAATTATTGGTTTTTTTGCTTCACTTAAGTTTTATAAAGATGGCGTAACACTTCAAGACAGTGCTACAAAAGCCCTTGCCAAAATTGAAGAGAAGACAAATACAATTGGTCAGCAAATGTCAGGTATGTTTGATAAAACACTAGATGCTGCAATTAATAATAAAGGAAATCAAATAGCTCAAGATTTTGAGGATACAACAGAACAAATTGAGAAGGCAAGTAGAATAGTCATTGAAAAAATTACTAATGATCTTAATATTGTTGGTGCTGAGGAAAAGGAAAAGTTGAAAAGGTTCGTTGAGGAACAATTTAAAACAATTACTGAGCAGGTTAATGTTACTCAAGAAAATGCAACAAACTTAGTCACCTCCTCTGATAATGAATTTGTTGCTGTTTCTCAATTCCAAGCAAGAATATTAGAAACCTTAAGAACCTCTTCAAAAGCTTTGACAATTGAAAATATATCTAAATCAGTAGGTTTTAGTACAGAAGTTGTTGAAAAATCTTTAAACCGTTTAGTTCTGAAAAGACTAGTGAAAAATGAGAATAGTTTTTTTAGGATAAATGAACAAAAGGAAAAAAGTGATTTGTCCATTATAGATAAAGCTTTTCAAAATGCAGCTCAGGGGCAAAAGCAAGTTTATTTAGCAAATCTTGGAATTCATATACAAAAACTTAATCCAACTTTTGACACTAAGGCTTATGGCTTTGAATCTCTTTCAGAATATTTAAAATCTCAAAAGGGATATAATTTATTAGACAATTTCGTAAACGGATTAAATCATCCGCTTGTTGAAAAAGAAAAATAACTATTGCTATAGAAATTCTCCAAAAATAGATTTGAATTAATTGTCAATTATATCCGAAAATGTCTGAAGGTAATCCGAAGCTCTTTGTCCATAATCTTACAAAGCGATTGTAATAACCTAATAATAAAAAGCAATGAAAATTAGAACTGCTGACGCAACAATAAAAGGATATTATTATCAATTTGACTCATCAATATTTGAATTATTACAATTGCCTTCAGATACTGATACAATTACAATTGAGGGCATTGAAGATATTGACATCAATACTGCAACAGATGCAACTACGATTCAATGCAAATATTTATCAAAGCCAAGGTTTATTAATTCAGCTGTTAGAGAACCCATTATTCTAATGCTTGAGCACTTTGTTAATAATACTACAAACTCTTTAAATTATATCTTATATGCACACTTTGAAAATGAAACGCCAGGTACTGAACCACAAATGAGCTTAGAAAAACTCAAAGAAATTTTAACCTATACAGAAAATAAAGTTGAGAAATTATATCACATAGAAAATAATATAACAGATAAACAACTTAATGATTTTCTTAAAAGGTTTAATGTAGTTTTTGGTAAAGAATTTTATTCACAGCAAAAAGAGGTAATTCAAAAGCTAAAAAATCAATTCAATTGTAGTTCAGATTTTGAGGCGGATACTTTGTATTATAATAACGCATTACGTATCATAATTGATAAATCAATTATGAAGAAAAAAAGTCAACGAAAAATTACAAAACGTGATTTTCTAAAAGGGATTGACAACAAAAAGAGACTGTTTAACGATTGGTTTATTAAACTAAGATCTAAAAAGGAATATTTGAAAAGTATTTCTCAAAATCTCAAATCGACTAGAGCACTTGAAGCCTCACGAACAAAAATAATTTTAATCGGGAGAGAAATTATT
>NZ_JBQCDF010000291.1:0-13177 GCF_051961495.1 Cytophaga sp.
AAAGAAATACCTGCAACAGATCGTTCGGTTTATTATAAAATTGCACTGGCAGGTTTCTGTTCATCTAATATTATGTTGATGAGCTTTCCTGAATATCTGGGCCTGGATATTGTACAGGAGCAAAATTATGCAGGCCTATTCGGATATATATCCATTGTTTTGGGTGCATTGGTATTATTTCTTGCGGCATCAGAATTTTATACTTCAGCCTGGGCGGGATTGAAAAATAGACTTATCAATCTTGATCTCCCTATTGTTACAGGCATGACAGCTCTTTTTTCACGCAGTGTTTATGAAGTAGTAACACATACCGGTACCGGTTATTTTGATTCACTTACCGGACTGATCTTTTTTTTATTGATCGGTAAATGGTACCAGGGTAAGGTGTACCAGGCGATGTCTTTTGAACGTGATTATCAATCCTATTTTCCTGTGGCTGTAACACGGGTGACAAATAAGACGCAGCAAGCTGTTTTACTAAAAGATCTGGTAAAAGGTGATGAGATTATTATCCGTTCACAGGAGATTATTCCTGCGGATGCTGTTTTATTGAGTGAAGCGGCTTATATCGATTATAGTTTTGTAACCGGCGAATCAACCCCTGTGAAAAAAACTGCCGGAGAAATGCTGTATGCAGGAGGTCGCCAGACAAGAGAAAAGATTCATATTCGTATAGAGAAAGAAGTTGTTCAGAGTCAGCTGCTGCAATTATGGAACGATGAAGTTTTTACAAAAAAAACTTCTAAGACTGGTGTATCAGCATTGGCAGATTCTTTTGCCAGAAATTTTACCATTGCCTTATTGATCATCAGTGTTGCCACCTTTGGTTATTGGTATTTCATTGATGTACATAAAGCATTTAGTGCACTTACAGCTGTGTTGATTGTCGCTTGTCCGTGCGCGCTGGCCTTATCCATTCCGTTTGCTTATGGGAATGCTCTTCGTAAATTGGCTAAACGAGGTTTGTTTTTACGCTGCACAGATGTGGTTGAAAACATGGATGCTGTTGATACGGTTGTATTTCATAAAACAGGCACCATCACAAAGATTGATGCCGCGGCCATTCAATATGAAGGTGATGTATTGAGTGATAGAGAAAAAGCAATGATTTATTCACTTGTGCAACATTCGACACACCCTTTGAGTGTGAAGCTGGCAGCTTTTTTACAGGAATTTGCATCAGACATTTCATTGGTAAATTTTAATGAAGTCGCTTCTAAAGGTCTTATGGGGATTACGGATGGTATAGCAGTACGTGCCGGCTCTGCTTCCTTTACCAATGCTCCGGATGGTCAAAAGCCTGTCGCGTCAGGAGTGTATGTATCCATTGATTCGGTTTACCGCGGATATTTCAGTATTCAGCATGTGTATCGGGAAGATCTGGATACATTGGTTAGAGAACTGTCAGCCGATAAAAAGATTTATGTTTTATCGGGCGATAATAATTCAGAACAAGCATATCTGGCTACATTATTTCCGGAGCCGAGCTCGCTGTTTTTTAACCAGACACCGGAAGATAAACTTTCTTTTATTAAAGAATTACAACAAGCCGGCAAACGTGTATTGATGGTTGGCGATGGATTGAATGATGCCGGTGCATTAAAACAAAGTGATGTAGGAATTTCTGTTTCTGAAAATGTATATAATTTTTCTCCTTCGTGTGATGGAATCCTCGATGCTTCGTCAGTAAGTCTTTTGGCAGGAGTAATACGTTTTTGCAAGGGTACTGTAACAACCGTGAAAGCAACATTACTATTTTCATTGCTGTATAATGTTGTTGTGATCACGATGGCTGTAAATGGGCTCTTCACACCATTGGCGGCAGCTATCATCATGCCGGCAAGTTCTGTATCCGTGGTTTTGCTGGTGGTTATTTCCACCAATCGATTAGCCCGCAGGTTGGAACTCAAAAATAAATAATTTTTCGGCAGATATTTCTGTTGAAATTAAATTCTCCTGTAGATAACGTGTCAATCGGTAAGGAGATTTATGTATTGGTGTTTATTGTAAAATAATGTATCTTATAGTATCAAAACTTTTTAATCCGTTTCAATATGAAAAATATTTTAATTCCTGTAGATTTTTCTGAAGTGTCTGCCAATGCAGTGGAATACCTCAAGCACTTTGCCCGTACAATCAAATGTCATGTTGTTCTTTTTCATAACAGCAAACTTGTTGTTGTAGCCAATGAAATGCTTGATACTGTTTATACCGGTATGTTCGATAATGCTGCCGAAGTAGATCAGAAACTGGAGGAAATTGTAAAATCATTTAAATCGCATGGAATTTCCTGTGAAAAACAAGTGGCCGTAGGTTTGCTTGCCGATGACATCAAACAGGCTGTAGCAGATTTTAAAATAGATATGATTGTTACTGGAACAAGCGGTGCCAGCGGTTTGGATGGTTTATTTTTCGGAACAACTTCTGTTACTATATTCGAACACGTAAGCTGTCCTGTGCTGGTTATTCCTGTTAAGTGCAATTACAGGAGCATTAAGAAAATTCTGTATGCTACTGATTTTAAAAAAGGAGATGAAAAAGTCCTGGAAAAAATATGTACCCTTGCCCGCATGTTTGAAGCTGAGATCATAGTTTCTCATATCAATACCGATGCGGAAAAATTTACTGAAGAAGATAGCCGTATGGATCAGCTTGCTGATTTAACAGCGGCAGAATTATCGTATAATAATATTTCCTACAATGTTACACACGACGAAAGTGTGTTTGATGGCCTGGAAAAAAATATAACCTCTTTCTACGTGGATCTTATATGTATGGCAAAAAGTGAAAAAAGGTTTTTCAAGAAACTGATTTCTAAAAGCAATACCCGGGAAATGGCTTTCCATAGCCGCATCCCTTTGCTGGTAACACATTTGAATGAATAGAGATAAACTGCTGTAAACAGAAAAGGCGTTCGTGAATTAATCTTCACGAACGCCTTTTCTGTTTATAACTGATTGCTGACTACTATCTACATTACATATAATTCAGATCATTATTCTTTTTCAATTTAATAATATGAAAAGCATTGAAGACAAGAATAAAAGGATAGGCCGGATCAAATTCATGCCACTTCACACCGAAGTTTGCACGTCCGCCGAGTTTGTGGTGATTGTTGTGATAACCTTCCCCAAACATTAAAAAGTCGACCGGTAATAGATTCTTTGCTGTATCATTTACAACAAAATTTATATAACCGTATTTATGCGCAAACCAGTTAATAATTGCACCATGTACCGGCCCCATCAGATAATGAATCGGAAGCAGCAAAAACATCCACCAGTGTGTGGCGAAATGAACATAAAACAAGGTGTAGGCAGTACCCCAGGCAATGCGGGAGAACCAGTTGTCACCAATCTTTTCTGCAAAGCCCCAGTAAGGAACATTCTTTTTGAATTTCGGATCAATGTTCGCACGATCATGTAAAATATCGTTATAAATATGTTTCGTCTTCCACATCATATCAAATAAACCACTGGAATATTGAGGTGAATGCGGATCTTTATCTGTATCTGCAAAGGCATGGTGCATGCGGTGCATAACCCCATAAGCATACGGACTTAAATAAGAAGAACCCTGGAACAGCCAGGTCAGGATGTAAAAGAATTTTTCCCATCCTTTGCTCATGGTGAACATCTGATGCGCAGCATACCGGTGCAAGAAGAATGTTTGCATGAATAGTGACAGATACCAATGCGCGATAAAGAATAACAGAATAATCATGTGAAGTTAATTTTGTACGATTGAACAGTACAAAACTACTTATACCTGTTTCTTTTAGAGATGATAAAAGTCATGGCAGATGGGTGGATGAATCATTTGAAAGTATAATAATAATGGAATGGATATTATTTAAAATGACTCTAAATAGGGTTTGATTGCTGCGTATCTATTGATATTCAGGCATTTTTTTAATTTTATTTTATGTTCGGTTTGTAGGAATGGAATTGAAAAAAATGGTAATAGAAATTGCATATAAATGAATATTGCTTCATATTTAAATTGAAAATGCTACGATCAGTTATTCTTTATAAGGCACACTTTTAAGGTTGTTTTTTACTGTTTTAGTTGTTTGTCTTAACCACATGATCGTAGTTTTTATAAATATTAAAACTGAAAATTTTTAATCCGGCTTGCAGTTTTTATGTATCAGTTTAATAACAATAAAGTTTCGCTTTATTGTTAAATATGATAATTGTCATTGAATTCAATATTGAATCTCATGTTATAACATCTGTGACTTGGTTTACTTTGTTTCATCAATAACAGCATCACATATGAGTGTTTTATTTATTTTGATCGGAATCAGTTTATTTGTTGCCATTGGCTTTTTGGTAGCGTGTTTCTGGTCTATAAATAACGGTCAGTACGACGATGAAGATACTCCGGCGTATCGAATGCTTTTTGATGATGTTCCCCAAAAGAAAACAACTAACAATAATAAATAGAGTATATGAATAACAACACGCTCGAAAAATTTTCTTACGATAATATAATCGTTCGGAATTTTCTTTTTGCTACCATGATCTGGGGTGTAATTGGTATGCTGGTCGGTTTATTCGCCGCATTGCAATTGGTGTATCCAATACTGAACTTCACAGACTTTACAACCTTTGGCCGGATTCGTCCCTTACACACGAATGCTGTCATTTTTGCTTTTGTAGGTAATGGTATTTTTGCCGGTGTTTATTATTCCCTACAGCGTTTGTGCAAAGCGCGTATGTTTAGTGATGCACTAAGCCGGGTCAATTTCTGGGGCTGGCAGTTAATCATCGTTGCAGCTGTTGCAACACTGCCGTTTGGTATCACTACCAGCAAGGAATACGCTGAGCTGGAATGGCCGATTGATATTGCCATTACATTGATCTGGGTTGTTTTCGGTTGGAATATGTTTGGTACAATTCTGAAAAGGAGAGAACAACACTTATATGTCGCGATCTGGTTTTATATTGGTACGTTTGTAACTGTTGCCGTATTGCACCTGGTAAACTCATTTGAAATTCCGGTAACATTTCTGAAAAGTTATTCCTGGTATGCTGGTGTTCAGGATGCGCTTGTGCAATGGTGGTATGGTCACAATGCTGTTGCATTCTTTTTAACAACGCCATACTTAGGCCTTATGTATTATTTTGTTCCTAAGGCAGCAAACAGACCTGTATATTCTTACAGACTATCCATCATACACTTCTGGGCATTGATCTTTATGTATATCTGGGCAGGTCCACACCACTTGTTGTATACAGCATTGCCGGATTGGGCGCAATCCCTTGGTGTTGTATTCTCTGTTATGTTGATCGCTCCATCATGGGGAGGTATGCTGAATGGTTTATTAACGTTGCGTGGTGTTTGGGATAAAGTTCGTGTAGAACCTGTATTAAAATTCTTCGTGGTAGCTATTACTGCTTATGGTATGGCAACGTTTGAAGGGCCTATGTTGTCATTGAAAAGTGTAAATGCCATTGCACACTATACAGACTGGATCGTAGCGCACGTACACGTTGGCGCACTGGGCTGGAATGGTTTCCTGACGTTCGGTATGATCTACTGGCTGATTCCAAGAATGTATAAAACCGAATTGTTCTCTATCAAGCTTGCAAACTTCCATTTCTGGATCGGCACACTTGGTATCTTGTTCTATGCGCTTCCAATGTATTGGGCTGGCTTTACACAAAGTGCCATGTGGAAAGAATTTACGGCAGATGGTGTATTAGCCTATCCGAACTTCCTTGAAACAGTATTGCAATTACGTACCATGTATATGTTGCGTGCCTTGGGTGGTGTGTTTTATCTGACGGGTGTTATTGTAATGTGTTACAATATTATTAAAACGGTAGCTGCAGCTACTGCATTTGAAAAAGACGAAGCTGCAGAAGCACCGGCATTGGCTCCCGTATATACGAAGCACGCTGGTGAGCACTGGCACCGTTGGATCGAGCGTAAGCCCGTTCAGTTAATGGTATTCAGTTTGGTTGTTATTCTGATTGGTGGCTTGGTTGAAATGATCCCGACTTTCCTGGTGAAATCAAATATCCCAACGATCGCGTCGGTGAAACCTTATACTGCGCTTGAATTGGAAGGCCGTGATATTTATATCCGTGAAGGTTGCAACAACTGCCACTCTCAAATGATCCGTCCGTTCCGTTCTGAAACGGTTCGTTATGGTGAATATTCCAAAGCAGGGGAATTTGTATACGATCACCCACACCTTTGGGGATCGAAAAGAACAGGACCCGATCTGCATCGTGTAGGGGGGAAGTATCCACATTCATGGCATTATAACCATATGATGGATCCGACCATTACTTCTCCAAACTCGATTATGCCTTCATATGCTTTCTTATTGGAAAATACGTTGAGTACACCTGATACGGAAAAGAAAATTGCAGCCATGCGTACGCTTGGCGTACCATATCCTGAAGGATATGAAACAACGGTGCGTAAAGAAATGGATGCCCAGGCTGAAGCGATCGTACAGAAACTTGCTGAAGATAAAATCAAAGTGAGTAAGGATAAAGAGATTATTGCCATGATCGCTTACCTGCAGCGTTTAGGTACAGATATTAAAATGAAAGATTCAACTTCAACTAAATAAGGATATGCTCAAGTTTATAAAATACCACATGTCTTCTATCGGCGGAATTGAAATCTATCCGCTTATATCCTTTATTGTCTTCTTTGTTTTCTTTTTGGTTGTAGCCATTTGGGTATTCATGGAAAGTAAAGAAAGCATTGCTAAAATGTCGAATCTTCCGCTGGAGGATGGTGCACGAAATTCTTCTAACGCATAATTAAAACAGGTATATGAAAAAGAGTGTTTTCTTTGTTGTTTCTTTTTTGCTTATGATTCATTCGGCTTTTGCTACCAGCATTGCTGCTGAAGTACCTGCGCCGTCTGTTTCTGATTCAAGTTCAGTAATCCTGATCTTTGTTCTGAGTACGCTGATTGTCTTGTTGCTGGCTTTTATATATTTCCTGTATTACATGAGCATAGCTATGCAGGTAATGTATGCAAACGGCAAGGAAGCAAAACCACTATTTGATTTTACAGATGCTGTACCGATTGAACGTGAGCACGAAATTATGCTGGATCACAACTATGATGGTATCATAGAGCTTGATAACAATCTGCCAACCTGGTGGCTGTATTTGTTTTATGCAACAGTGGTGTTTGCAGTCGTATATTTTTCTTATTTCACTGTAATGAAATATGGTGATAACCAAACACAGGAATATGAACAGGAAATACTTGCCGCTGCTGAAGAAATGAAGCTGCATGCAAGTAAAGTCGATGAGAATTCTGCGACGATGTTAACGGATGCTGCGGCATTGAAAGAAGGTAAAATTCTTTTTGACGAAAACTGTGCCGCATGTCATGGTAAATTGGGTGAGGGAGGAGTAGGTCCTAATTTTACAGATGCATATTGGTTGCATGGCGGCGATATTAAAAGTGTATTTAAGACCATCAAATATGGTGTGCCTGAAAAGGGGATGATTGCATGGCAGACACAGATCAGCCCGGTGCAGATTCAGCAAGCCGCAAGCTATATATTAAGTCTTAAGGGAACGAACCCTCCGAATGCAAAAGCACCGCAGGGAGAATTGGTTAAATAAATAATTTTATTCAGGAGAATAATAAAGTAGTGGAAGAGTATAATAGTCATATTGATGAATCTTTCAGAGATCATATATCAACCGTAGATGCCGCTGGCAAACGTGTATGGGTTTACCCTAAAAAACCGAAAGGTTTTTTTACAACTGCCCGTAATTACGTGAGTTATGCTTTTCTGCTGCTTTTTATTACCGCACCATTTATCCGTATTAAAGGTGATCCTTTAATATTATTGAATGTTCTTGAACGTAAGTTTATACTGTTCGGAATTATTTTCTGGCCGCAGGACTTTCATTTATTCTTACTGGCCATGATATCCTTTGTAGTATTTATTGTACTCTTTACGGTAGTATACGGCAGGGTTTTTTGTGGCTGGGCCTGTCCGCAGACCATTTTTATGGAAATGGTTTTCCGTAAAATTGAATACTGGATTGAAGGCGATTACAGAAGCCAGATTGCTTTAAATAAAGCCCCGCTTTCCCTGGATAAGTTTTTTAAAAAATTCTCCAAGCATTTCATCTTCTTTACCTTTTCGTTTATTATTTCCAATCTGTTTTTAACTTATATCATTGGTACAGATGAGTGGTGGAAGATTGTATCGGATAATCCACTGAATCATTTAGGTGGTTTTGTTGCCATCCTGATTTTTACATTTGTTTTCTATGGTGTGTATGCCCGCTTCAGAGAGCAGATCTGTACGACGATCTGTCCGTATGGACGTTTACAGGGCGTGATGCTGGATAAAAAATCCATTAACGTTGCCTATGATTATGTCAGAGGCGAGAGCAGGGCACATTTAAAACGCGGGGAAGACCGTGAAGCTGCTGGCAAAGGCGACTGTATCGACTGTCACCAGTGCGTGCATGTGTGCCCTACGGGTATTGATATCCGTAACGGGGTGCAGATGGAATGCATCAATTGTACCGCATGCATTGATGAATGCGATAGTATCATGGATAAGATTGGTAAGCCCAGAGGGTTGATCCGTTACACATCTGAAGAAGGTATTCAAAATAAAACAGGTTTCATCTGGACTAAAAAAGTTATTGGGTATACGATCATTTTAGTTGTATTGCTCCTTTCATTTACAGCTTTACTGATTACAAGACCCGATGTGGAAACAACGATTCTGCGTACGCCTGGTATGCTTTACCAGGATCAGGGGAATGACCATTACAGTAATTTATATAATTTTAAAGTTGTAAATAAAACAAGAGATACCTTGCCGATTACCTTTAAGATTACCAGTCATGCCGGTGAAATTAAATTGGTGGGGCATATTCCTGAAATTGTTCCGAATGCTATTTCTGAAGGCGCTTTATTCGTTATCCTTGATCAGAAAGATATTCATTCGATCAAAACACCTATTACTATTGGCATCTATGAAGGCAGCAAGTTGATTGATGAAGTGAGTACTTCGTTTGTAGGGCCGGTATTATAAATATAAACCATAGGTATCATGAAACTACATTGGGGAAATTATATTGCGATCTTCTTTGCATGCTTTGTTTTATTTATTCTGTTTCTGGTATATAAAACATTTAGCATTAACACCGAGCTGGTGACTGAAGATTATTATGCTAAGGAGATTGCCTATCAGCAGAAAATTGACAAGCTTGCTAATACTCAACAGTTGCATGCAGCCGTAGAAATTATACAGACGGCAGACTCGATACAATTTATTTTTCCTGAACAATATGCAGACAGCAATGTGTCAGGAAAGATCAGACTGTACAGACCTTCGGATATTTCCAAGGATCTTGAATTGCCGATCTTGCTTTCCAATAGAAAACAAAATTATTCAAAGTCGTTACTTTCTAAAGGAAGTTATGTAGTCCATATTGATTGGCAGGGGAATACAACTCCTTTCTATACAGAAGAAAAAATTTATATAAAATAAAATGATCTGGGCCGGCTTTTTAATGGGAATATTTGGTAGTCTGCATTGCATAGGCATGTGCGGGCCAATCGCGCTTGTCCTGCCGGTTCATACTTCAGATAAAGGATTAAGACTACTCGCTATGCTTATTTACAACGCGGGCAGAGTTGTTACTTATAGCGTGCTTGGTGCTTTATTGGGTATGCTGGGTACTGCATTTTATCTGGCAGGTTTGCAACAGGCATTATCAATCATTTCAGGCAGCCTGTTAATCCTGCTTATCCTGTTTCCGATATTTTTCAAAAATGTATTTTCAGGAAAAACTATTGCAGGAGTTCCATACATACAGGTCTTGAAGCATTCGATTGCTACCCGTTTAAGGTCCCATACATTTTCTTCCTTATTTCTTATAGGCTTGTTGAATGGCCTGCTGCCATGCGGATTGGTTTCGATTGCGGTCATAGGTGCTGTAGCTACCGGCGATGTGTTGCAAGGAACATTGTATATGTTGTTGTTTGGCTTGGGTACAATACCAGCCATGTCTGCATTGGTATTCAGCAAAAATTATGTACCTGTAGGTATGAAACAGATTTTTCAAAAAGTAGTGCCTGTATTTGTGTGTACCTTAGGTGTATTATTGATCCTGCGTGGAATGAATCTAGGGATTCCTTATGTGAGTCCTTCTGCTGAAAAAAACTGTTGTGCTCAAACGACTTGTCATTGATGTATATGGAAACTATGAACTCAAAACAACTGGTGCAAAAATACAATGTTCCGTGTCCGAGGTATACGAGTTATCCTACGGTTCCTTCCTGGAATACAGCAGCCTTTAAAAAGGTGCAATGGGAATATGAGGTACGTTCAAATTTTGCGCATGCAAATAAAAACGGCGGCATCAGCTTATATATACATTTGCCATTCTGCGAAAGTCTCTGTACCTATTGTGGTTGCAATACACGCATCACCGTGAATCATGCTGTTGAAATGCCTTATATAAAAGCTGTTCTTAAAGAATGGAAATTATATCTTAACTTATTCAAAGAAAAGCCTGTTCTTACTGAGCTTCATTTAGGCGGCGGCACCCCAACATTTTTCAATCCTAAAAATCTGGAGTTCCTGATACGGTCAATCATTTGGGATTGTATTATTCCTGAACATACATCGTATAGTTTTGAAGGACATCCGAACAATACCACCGAAGGGCATTTAAAAGTATTGTATGAACTTGGATTCAGACGGGTGAGTTTTGGTATCCAGGATTTTGAACGTCGTGTACAGGAAATTATTAACCGGGTCCAGCCAATTGAAAATGTCATCCGCGTCACGGAACAGGCACGTACAATCGGTTACACGTCGGTGAATTATGATCTTGTATATGGGTTACCATTGCAAACCATAGAAAGTATAACTACTACGATTGAAAAGGTAATTGAGCTGAAGCCGGACCGGATTGCTTTTTACAGTTATGCGCACGTACCCTGGTTAAAGCCGGGCCAAAGGAAATACACCGAAGCAGATTTACCGGCAGATGCATATAAAAGAGAACTGTATACGACCGGGCAAGCTATGTTTGAGCGAGCTGGCTATGAAGATATTGGCATGGATCATTTTGCATTGCCGGATGATGAGCTTACGCTTGCGGCAAAGACAGGAAAACTGCATCGAAATTTTATGGGTTATACAGCGCTGCATACTGCGTTTTCCATAGGCTTGGGCGTTTCAGCGATTAGTGATACCTGGGGAGCATTTGCACAAAATGTTAAAACAGTAGAAGATTATCAGAAATTGATTGCACAGGATATTATTCCGATTTTTAAAGGCCATCTATTAACTGCGGAAGACCTGAAGATTCGTACTCATATATTGTCGGTTATGTGCGAATATAAAACACAATGGAAAAAAGGAGAACTATCGGATAATATTTTAGTAAGGCTGAAGGACCTTGAAGCAGACGGATTGATTCAGCTGAAAGAAAATTCATTAGCCGTAACTTTAGTAGGCATGGGTTTTTTAAGAAACATCTGCATGGCTTTTGATCTGCGTTATTGGTCAGACCAGGTTGCCAAGGTTCAGTTTTCAAAAGCAGTTTGATTTAAAGTTGTTTGTTTAATATGAAGATCCTGGTATGAAAGTGCCGGGATTTTTTGTTAGTAGTATAATGGTAGCTCTGAGTATTTTTTAATTTTTTTTATAGGTATGAATCCAGAGGGCTGCAGGTGGTAAGATACAGGAATTTATTACATGAAATAAGTCGTTTTGAATAAATTGCTTACCGGATCTATTTAAAAGATACCCCGTGTTTCATTTTGCAGAAGTAAAACATAACGGGTTATTACGCAAGCGAACCACATGAAAAAAATAAAACCATATATACTTACTACAATTGGTATAGGCATATTAATTGCAATAAAGCTTGTTTTTTTTCCATTACAAAAAGCTGGCGGGGCTAACTCCGGTAAAGATAAAAAATCGCCTGTCCCGGTAACCGTATGTGTTGTTGGTGATGATGCGTTTCAGGATCATATCTATGCGAGCGGAACGATTGTCGCGAATGAAGAAGCTGCATTAAAGGTGGAGGCGAGCGGTGTTATAACCTATTTAAATCTTCCCGAAGGACAACGTGTAAAAGCCGGTACATTACTGCTTAAAGTAAACGATGCTGATCTTCAGGCGCAGCTTGAAAAAATTAATATACGCTTGCGATTGGCTGAACAATCTGAGGCGCGTCAACGGCAACTGCTAAAAAAATCCGGAGTCAGTCAGGAAGAATATGATATAGCACTCGCAGACCTTAAATCATTAAAGACAGATAGTGCCTACCATCGGGCATTGCTTGCAAAGACGGAAATACACGCACCTTTTGATGGTGTTATTGGTATTCGTAATGTAAGTGTCGGAAGCTACCTGACTCCTGCTGTTACAGTGGCATATATTCATCAGTTAGATCCTGTGAAGATCGAATTTTCTCTTCCAGAAAAATATACCAATATGTTTAATGCGGGCGATGTTATTTCTTTTAGAACAGAGGGGGCTGCAAGCACATATACAGCTACTATCATTGTTAAAGATCCTATGGTTGATGCCGGGAGTAGAAGCGTTCGTTACCGGGCATTAAGCCGCAATCCTGATGGACGGTTATTACCGGGAGCTTTTACACATGTTGAACTTCTTTTAAATCATAAAACGGGAAGTTTGTTTGTGCCAACTGAAACAATTATACCCTTTTTGACGGGGAAAAAAGTTTATGTAGTAAAAAATGGAATAGCGGAAGATCGGATTGTAGAGACCGGTTTGCGTACAGCAGATAACGTGCAGGTTCTCTCCGGTCTTACTGCAGGAGATTCTGTTGTTGTAAAGGGGAATTTTCAATTGAAAAAAAATACACCGGTTAAAATTACACAAGGAAAGAAAACGAATTGATTGCTGTATGAGCTTATCAACCATTAGTATAAAGAGGCCGGTATTGACGATTGTAATGAATGCAATCATTCTTCTGTTTGGATATCTTGGTTATCAGAAATTGGGAGTCCGGGAATTTCCTGTAATTGACCCTCCTGTAGTTTCTGTTCGTGTAGGGTATGCCGGTGCAAGCGCCGAGGTAATTGAATCTCAGATTACATACCCGCTTGAAAAAGCAATCAATGGCATTGAAGGCGTGAAATCAATTGCTTCATCAAGTAGTATTGGCG
>NZ_JBQCDF010000292.1:0-3051 GCF_051961495.1 Cytophaga sp.
TCAATGCTGAAGCCTACCTGAATGACTTCAGTTACACAGGGAATAACACCGGCTGTAGTTCGCTGTCAGCAACAGTTCCAGCAGAAGAACAAATATCGTCTTTTTGTATTTATCTTCGGCTGTAGTTTTTCAATCGGCAGATTGTTTGGGCGTGACATTCATTGAATATTAGCCCATCCAGGCCTTAACGTTAGCGGCAACTCAAACCGATAATTTACAATTTGAATTGCCTTTAAATCCATAAATAGATCGTTGAAATTAGCATCTATGCAAAAATTCATTTTCCTTTTCCTGATTTTTCAAATCCTGTTGCACAACACTTATGCGCAGGATTCCAGGAAATTTACGCTGAATGGTACAGTAATTGGCCAAAGTAGCGGAAAGCTTTATTTAATCTATTCGACGAAAAATAAACGCATCATAGACTCAGCAGAAATCTCAAATGGAAAGTTCAGTTTCCATGGATCAATTGATGAACCTACAACAGCTGAACTAACTGATAATTTAAAAATGAGAAAAAAAGGATATGGAAACTATCTTTCAGACTTTTACTTAGAACAAGGGGTAATCACCCTGACAACCAGCAATGACCACTTTGCAGATGCTAAACTGACTGGCTCTGGAACCAACAAAGATTATCGGCAAGTCACCCGCTACATAAATCCTGTATTCGAAAGATTATTTAATTTACAGAATAAAGCAAACGCTGACAGTATTAAGGCCGGCATATTTTCCGATTCGCTCAGGTTTTATACTACGCAGTTGAAGAAATATTTGTTGGCTTTCATTGCAGACAATCCAGACTCGTATATCGGAATCCTTGCAATACAAAGACTCCTGTGGATAAAAGAAATACGTGTTGACTCGGTGTTGTCGACTTTTAGTCTTTTGACGCCACGTATAAAAAACACCATTGCTGCAAAAAAATTAAAAGCGGCGCTTGTAAACACACTAAGTTCTTCAATTGGCCATATCGCAACGGACTTTAGCCGCAAAGATATCAATGGAAAACTGGTAACGTTAAGCTCATTCAAAGGTCAATATGTGCTACTGGATTTTTGGGCGAGCTGGTGCGTCCCATGCCGGGCTCAAACTCCTCATTTAAGGCGTCTTTATGAGATGTACAGAGGGCAAGGATTAAAAGTCATTGATTTTCCTGCGACTCTAAATACGAAGCTTGGCAGAAAGCTATATTAAAAGACAGCATTGAGTCGTTTGTAAACATTCTATCCTTTACTGATAGTGACATGGATTTCTTAAAGCTACATGACAATGTTGGTGAAGCAAGCTTTGAAGTAGAACTGCGAAAACAATTCAACTTAATGCCCATTCCGGTGTACATTTTGATTGATCCTAATGGCATCATCATAGGCCGATATGGCGCGACTGAAAAAAGCCCTGCTGACATGCTCGACAAGAAGCTAATAGAAATCTTTAATAAAAGTTGAGGGCCACCAATAAACCATGAAAAGATTGACGCATAAAGTACAAATAGTTCGGGAAAATAGTCATTTATAAAATTAGATCTGAAATCATAAAGCGCCACTAACAAAGTATAGAAACAATCAACGACATACAAAACTCATTCAATTGAAAGGATTGATAAAAGCGCACATCAAACAGGTTGGACAAGGTACGCAGTCAAGTGATTAAAATCATTAATCGGTGAACAATAAAAAAATCAAATTCTATCTGTTTTATATTCTTCTGTCAGTAATCATCTTTGGCGCAATATCCGGTATTGTTGATAATATTTTGGATAACATTTATTTGAAGAGAGAATCTGCGTTTGCTATTTCTAATAAAATAACTCTTTCAACTGTTAGCAAAGCTGGAACAGATTGCCATTACTCGTTTTTTTTAATGGGAAAGTGGTATGCAGGATATACTTCTTTACCACTTCATGGAGATGGAACGAAATATTTTATCAAGTTTTATCCACCAAATCCTAATAGAAACAAAGCAACAGAAATAATAGCAACTCCTGAAGACATTAAAAACTTACCGCCTGATGGATATAAAAAACTTCCACATCAATAAGTATAATGAATATAAACATGACAAAGAGATTAAGACAAAGTGGTTCAACACACAGAAGACACTCAACTATCATAAGGAATTGGGAAGGGAATGGAGTTAAAATCATTAATCGCAATTTCATTCGATGAAAACTGAAAAAATTAAATTGCTTCTGGCGATCATTCTTATAATTTTAGGCATAATAGGTTTCTTCTATACAATTACTGAATCTATATTAGACGCTTATTATTTAAAAAAGGACTTTGCTTATACTATTTCTAATACAATATCTGTTGGAAGTGCTACCAAAGGGAGTGGTTCTGACAAGAAGTACACGTTTTTTCTGAACGGCAAATGGTATGCAGGTTTTTCCAATATAGCATTAAAAACAGATGGAACAAAATATTTTATCAAATTTTATCCGCCAAATCCAAGAAGAAACAAGGCAACAAAAGTTATAGTAACTCCTGAGGATATTAAAAATTTACCGCCTGATGGATACAAGCAATTACCGCATGAGTAAGCCGTTTATAGCATCAGAGTCTTTTATTAGATAGAAAACAATTTAGTGCAGAGAAAGAAAACAACATATTTGTTTGTTCACTGGCCAACGGAAACGCTTATGTCATCAAGGAGTTTGAATATGATAAGAAGAATGAAAGCCGCAGACCCTGACGAGTAATATATAGAGAAGGTGATGTTATTAAAATCATTAATCGATGAAAACTGAAAAAATTAAATTTTATTTTAATTATTCGATTATAATTTTAACCATATTGGCAGTATTTTATTCTGTTATTGAAACTGTTTTAGATAATAATTATTTGAACAAAGATTCTTCTTACGCGATTTCTGACAAAATATCTCTGACCACTGTTGGCAAAGGTGGTACTAATAAGCAATACACATTTTTTCTGAAGGGAAAATGGTATGCGGGCTCCACAACTTTACCCCTCCACAGAGATGGAACAAAATATTTTATAAAATTTTATCCGCCTAATCCTAACAGAAACGAAGCGACAAAAGTATTAG
>NZ_JBQCDF010000293.1:0-3993 GCF_051961495.1 Cytophaga sp.
AAGCTCTTACTCACTCTTACAATGGCGCCCTTTGCTGCTTGCTATCCTGATAGGTTTGATTTCCTGGACAGGTGAATGTGCTGCATTATTTTTTGTGTATGTAGGATTAGGCATCCCAGTCAGCGGCGATTTATTCATTAAATCGATGTTCATTCTCGCAATTTCATCATTGATCGGATCAGTTTCCGGTCTGCCCGGAGGGCTGGGCACTGCTGATGGCAGCATGCTTGGACTGACGCATTTGCTTATAACATCCTCAAAAGCTGTTGCTGGAGCCGCAACCCTGCTGATTCGACTATGTACATTATGGTTTGGATTGGGGATTGGGATTATTGCACTTATCCTCTTTCGAACCACTCAACATATTGACTTTTCCATTGTTCAAGGGGAAGTGTCGAGAAATCAACAGTCTGACATCAAAGAGGCCTTACCCACTGATGCAGGGCAGGATAAAGTAGAAACCACATCGGTGTTATCAAGTACTGGAGACTAGTTTATATGAGCACACTTATTATCATTCCAACGTATAACGAAATAGAAAACATTGGCTTATTGATTGACAAAGTCATGAGTCTTTCTACTCCGTTCGACATTTTAGTTGTGGAAGACAATTCACCGGATGGTACAGCCGATCTTGTAAAGGAGTACATGGCTAAATATCCCAACCGGGTATTTATGCTGCAACGCCAGGGAAAACTGGGCTTAGGGACAGCTTATATAGCCGGCTTTACCTACGGACTTGCGAACGGTTATGATTACCTGTGTGAAATGGATGCCGATTTTTCTCACAATCCTGAAGATTTGATTAATCTGCATAATGCCTGTGAAAAAGATGGTGCTGATGTAGCTATCGGCAGCAGATATGTAAACGGTGTTACAGTTGTTAACTGGCCGATCGGGCGTGTTCTGATGTCGTTCTTTGCCAGTAAATATGTTCAGGTTGTTACCGGAATGCCGATCGAAGATGCTACAGCAGGATTTAAATGTTACAGCAGAAAAGTATTAGAAACAATTCCTTACCAAAAGGTTAAGTTCATCGGTTATGCATTCCAGATCCAGATGAAATTCCTGTGCTGGAAATATGGCTTCGTCTTAAAAGAAGTTCCTATTATTTTTATGGACAGAACCAGAGGTACATCCAAAATGTCCATGAGTATTTTTAAAGAAGCAATTTTTGGAGTACTCTTTATGAAGTTTAAAAGCTTTTTCAAAACCTACCATCCGGTAGAAAATTCCAAATAACAAATCCCAAAAATCAAAAAGCGGATTTGTTAAATGATCGGTGTACTTGAGTTATCAATGTAACGATAATGAAAGAATACTTTCATTGGCCCCATCTATCGCGGCAAACTAATCGTATTAAAATCCAGTTAGATAGAGAGTACTTACACTTTACACTCTAAACTCTACACTTTTATACTTCTCAATTGAATTTGATTGACTTAACGGGGCTTACTCTTGAGATGAAGTAAATAGGCGCCCATAATACGAGGCTTAGTATTGCCAGCCCTGCTGTATTTACAAGAATGATGGCAACCCACGGGAATTCTATCGGTACGGAGTTCATAAAATAATTCTCGGCATCAAGCGGTACAATACCTGTATAATACTGAAGGGCACATAGTGCCAGAGCAACTATGTTTCCGGAGGTCATTCCCGTCAATATGATCTTGAAACCATTCCAGAGGAAAATCTTACTAACTTCTGTATTCGTTGTACCGAAAGCCTTCAGCAAGCCCACCATTGGTGTGCGTTCCATGATCATTACAATAAGGGTGGCAACGATTACAAAAATAGAAACACCCATGATTAATACCAGGAAGATCGTTACGTTTCTGTTGAGCAGATCCAGCCAATCAAATATCTGCAGGTATTTATCCGTGATCAGTTGAATCTGCATATCATAATCCATTTTTTTATAGACCAGACTCGCGGTAGAATCCAGCATATTAAAATCTGAAACATAGATTTCCATTCCGCCAATCTGTTTCGGAGACCAGCCGCTCAATACTCTGTTTAATTGAATGTCGCCGATAATGAAAAGTTCATCGAGCTCTTCAAGGCCGGTTTGATAAATGCCGCATATTTCAACCTTGCGGAATCTTGGCGGGTTCTGTACAAAATACAACAGCAAACTATCACCTATTTTAATTTTTAATTTAGCTGCTATTTTTTCGCTTACAATAATCTGCTTTGAGTAAGTAGTATCATTGAATTTAATGAACGAACCGGCAACGATATTATTTTTAAATCTTCCGATGTCAAAATCAGGTCCTACCCCCTTTAAAATCACACCTTGAATTTCAGTGTCGGATTTCAATAAACACGGTTTGTGTGAAACACCTTGTACATGTTGAACAGTTGGAATGGCTTTTATGGAATCCAGTGTGCTGTGCTGGATAATAAACGGACTTTCTTCATATGATTTGTCCAGATCGTATTTGGTCAGGTGAATATGAGCCCCGAAACTGAATATCTTTTCACGTATACTTGTTTTAAAACCATCAAGAATACATAAAGAAGTTACAGATAATAAAAAACCAAGAAATATAATGATCACAGCAATCCTGTGTACAAGGGAAGAAAATGACTGCCGGTCATTTTTTTGTATTCTTGACGATATAAAGTAATAAAGATTCAAATTTTATTAATTTTGAGAGAAATACTCACATTCAAATATACAGATTCTATGCGTATTAAAGGATTCTTATTGACGATAATTATCGGATTACCTTTATACATGATTTTTTCATGTTCTTCCACTCCTACCCATACAAACATTTCAACAGAAACACAATCAGCCTCTGTGTCAGAAGCGGCGCCTCAGAGTCCGGCTCCTGAACTTAAGGTAGGCGCAGAACGCCTGGATTCTTATATGGCTTTGTTGAAAAATAAACGCGTGGCCCTGGTGGTTAATCATACAGCCATGGTTGCGCAGACTCACCTGCTGGATACTCTTCTTTCTTTGGGTATACAGGTACAAAAAATCCTCGCACCCGAACATGGCTTCAGAGGTACAGCAGATGCTGGTGAACATGTAGATTCGTATACAGATAAAAAGACCGGCGTGCCGGTTGTTTCTTTGTATGGAAATAATAAAAAACCAAGTGCTGAACAGTTGGCAGATATTGATATCGTCGTGTATGATATTCAGGATGTAGGTGTACGTTTCTTTACATACATTTCTACTCTATATCTGGTCATGGAAAGCTGTGCGGAAAATAACAAGGAATTGCTTGTGCTGGACCGGCCAAATCCAAACGGTGATTATGTGGACGGACCTGTGCTGGATATGAAGTTAAAATCTTTTGTAGGTATGCTGCCTTTGCCGACTGTACACGGTTTAACGGTTGGAGAACTTACCCGGATGATCCAGGGAGAAAAATGGTTGAAAGATAGTCTGGTTTGTAAATACACCGTAATACCTGTAGAAAACTATACACACAAGACTGAATATATTCTTCCCATAAAACCATCTCCTAATATGCCGAATAGCCAGGCAATCCGCTTATATCCTTCTTTAGGCGTGTTTGAAGGAACAAATGTAAGTGTGGGGCGTGGCACGTACTTTCCTTTTCAGGTAATTGGCTCTCCATTTACAACAGATACATCTTTTTCATTTACTCCGGTAAGTATTGTGGGCATGTCAAAAGACCCCATGCACATGAATAAAAAATGTTATGGCTTTGATCTACGTAACATCACACCGGCTAAAAAAGTTGACCTGAGTTATGTGATCAATATGTATGCATTGTCGTCAGATAAAGTTGGGTACTTCGGAAAGAATAATTTCTTTGATAAGCTGGCTGGTACCACGCAATTGAAGCAACAGATCATTGAAAAAAAATCAGAAGATGAAATCCGCAAAACCTGGGCAGCGGGTTTGCAGGTATATAAAACCATGCGCAAAAAATATTTACTGTATACAGACTTTGAATAATAGTAGACAGTAGGCAGTTGTCAGTAAACAGTAAATTCTGACCACTGTCTACT
>NZ_JBQCDF010000294.1:0-4455 GCF_051961495.1 Cytophaga sp.
ATCAATGAAAATATAGATCTGACGGCCATGAGTGCATATAAAGAATACGAAAAAGACCTCTACCTTACTCCTATTGAAACCGGACAGATCGTGGCATTAAATAATGTATTCTTTGATTTTAATAAATATGAATTAAAAAAAGAATCTCAACCCGAGCTGGACAGACTTGCTGAACTTTTGAAAAAAAGCAGTACCATGAAAATAGATGTATCAGGTTATGCAGATTCTATCGGAACGAAGGCATATAATGATAAATTATCAAACAAACGTGCAGAGGCGGTGGCGAATTACCTGATCGCTAAATCATGGGTTGACAAAAACAGAATTGTCGTAAAGCATTTCGGAGAATCCAATCCTGCTTCCAGCAATGCTACTGCTAAAGGAAGACAATTAAACAGACGTGTGGAAATTAAGATCGTCAGTAAATAAAATCATTCAAGATATTAACCTTTTTGGGGAAACAGAGCTGTCCGGTGTAATGCTGGGCAGTTTTGGTCCTTTATAGGATAACACTTATTCTTTAAATTTACCTGCGATTGTATTTTAATATAAAAAAATCAGCTGTAAAAACACGCAGTTCAAGTGCAAAGATTGCTATAAAAATTCTGAAATTGATTCATTCTTTCTTTATGGATTCATAAGCATAATGGAAAATGACATGACCATATAAATTGTAAATGCCAGGCTCAATATTTTGACTGCCGCACTGAATATATTGCTTACACTCTTTCTCCTTTTCATAGTTGTACTTGTTTGATCATAGCAAAGATCGATGTTTACACGCTTATAAGCGTTACAGGAAAAAATACAAGCGTTGCATTCTTTCCATCGTTCTGAGGCTCTACACATTACTTTTGAAAGAATGATTGGTGAAAAACGGTGATTTGACAACACACTAGCAATTTATCACGTATAAACTTTCAATAATATTTGGAAGTTCAATAAGATTCATATACGTTTACAACATGAAATATTCAGAAGCAAAAGAGAAGTATATACAGGCATGGGGCACATTAGGATCCAGCTGGGGTGTAAACCGTACAATGGCACAAATTCATGCCTTGTTAATGGTTTCGACAGTTCCTCTTTCTGCAGAAGAAGTAATGGAAGAATTAAAAATTTCCAGAGGCAACGCCAATATGAACCTGCGTGCGCTGATGGACTGGGGTTTGGCTGAAAAAGTTTTAGTTTCCGGAGAACGCAAAGAGTTCTTCAAAGCCGATAAAGATATTATGAAAATCAGCGTGCAGGTAGCTAAAGAACGCAAACGCCGCGAATTAGATCCTATCCTGAAATTACTCAATGAAATCTCCGATGTTGAAGGAGAAACCAATGACGCTAAGGAATTTAAAAAAGTGACTAAAGAACTCTTAAAGTTTGCCAATCAAACCAATTCTGTATTGGAACTGTATATCAAATCGAATCAAAATTGGTTTTTAAAAATCTTAGGAAAACTGAGGTAAAAAATTTATAACAATGTTTCAATATTTATTGAAAGTTCTGAATATTTAAATATATGAAAATAAGCTTCATAGTTACTGTGTTGTATTTGCTGATTGCCGGAAATACAACCTATTTCCTGGGAAAAAGCCTGTATAAACACGGGGAAAATTTCCTGATGTCGATCTTCCGGAACAGGATTGAAATTGTATTGCCGGTTAATAAGATCCTTTTAACTGGTTTTTATTTGGTAAACGCAGGTTTTGTACTCCCCTTTCTTGAGCAAAATAAAGGACTTACAACTATGGCAGATTGTGTTGAATTCCTTGCTTTTAAAATAGGATTCATTTACCTGGTGCTGGGAGGCATGCACTTTACAAACATCTTAATATTTGTTCTTATAGAGAAAAAAAGTAATCCGTCCACTTCTAACTAATATATATTATGGAAACACAGAATGTAGTACCCGCAATCGTTGACAATTCATTAACAATCAAAACCTATTTGATTTATTTACCCATTGCTATTACCATGACTGTATTGGTTGCAAGAACACTGTTTAAAAACAGTAAGATCTTCATGATGGATATCTTTCATGGTAGGGCTGAAATTGCATTGGCAACAAACCGTCTGTTTGAGATTGGCTTCTACCTGCTGAATATAGGTGCAGCGCTGCTGATCTTAAAAAGTTACCGCATTGAGTCGCACCAGGAATTAATAGAAGTACTGAGCCATAAAATCGGTGGCTTCTCCATTTATCTGGGCGTAATCCTTTTCTTAAACCTGCTCTTGTTCTTCCGCGGAAAAAGAAAAGCCAGCCAATCTCCAGCGCACCCCGTTAAATAATACAACTATGAAACCTGAAAACGTTAACAAGGTTTATCAGTTTGCTGTAATGCTTATTTCGATAAGCATTACAGCATATACACTCAGCAGATTTTCTGTATTGATACAACCTTTATTGTCTATCCCCTATGACTGGAAACTTGAGGCGGCTATCGTAACGGGACAGTTAGTATTTCAGTTTCCATTACTGATTCGCAAATACCGTGATCGGATATTTATTTATTACTACAACATGTTATTAGTCGCTTTATCCGGTTCAATTTTATTATGGCCTCTGATTTTAATTAATAATTACTATCCATGGAACATTGAATGGAATGTCCTTTATTTCTTTACTGTCGTAGGTATATTATTCCTGGATCATATGCGGCGTGTTAGAAAAATTCATTTACCTTCCTACCTTTGTTATACATGGATAGTCTATCGAATGATTGTTCTGGCTTTACTTATTTACTAATATGAAAAAGAAAATTGTTTTAGCCGGAGGCAGCGGCTTTATCGGTACTTATCTGGAAAAGTATTTTACACATGCAGACTATGAAGTGATCATCGTTTCAAGACAACCGGGTTCTGTTCAATGGACAAATCAGGATGCGCTGATTGAAGCTCTTGAAGGTGCAGAGATGCTGATAAATCTGGCAGGAAAATCTGTTGACTGCCGCTATAACGATAAAAACAAAGCAGAGATCTTACGCTCAAGAGTCGAAACTACAACAACACTGGGCAACTGCATCGGAAAATGTAAACACAAGCCCAAGCTCTGGATCAACTCAAGCACAGCAACGATCTACCGCCACGCAGAAGACAGGCCTATGACAGAAGCTACCGGTGAAATCGGCAGCGGATTTTCTGTAGGTATTGCGACTCAATGGGAAGCAGCCTTTTTTCATTTTAACTATGCTGAATGCCGGCAAGTAGCACTGCGTATCGCGATTGTTTTAGGCGAAGACGGAGGTGTTATGTCGCCGCTGAAAAACCTGGTACGTTTTGGTTTAGGTGGCAAACAAGGATCCGGTAATCAACGCTTCAGCTGGCTTCATATAGAAGATCTGAAAAATATCATCTGTTATATTCAAGCACATGAAGACATGTATGGCATATACAATTGTTCTTCACCCAATCCTTCCACCAACAAAATATTGATGCAGGAATTACGCAAAGCCATGCACGTGCCGTTTGGATTACCTACACCGAAATGGTTGCTGAAAATAGGTGCCGTACTGATTCGTACAGAAATTGAATTGGTTTTAAAAAGCCGTTGGGTACTCCCTGAAAAACTACTCGCACACGGATTCAGGTTTATGCATACAAACCTTGGGGAATCCTTAAAAGATTTTGTTAAAAAGAATTAACATCAGTACCGCTGCCTTAAGATCATGTAATGTTTTTTACAAAAGATGTAAGATGGATCTATACAAAAAAATACAAATTTATGTATTAAATCAATTATCCAGCTAACACAAAAAAATATGAAAAAGATTATTGTATTTCTAGCAGCAGCTGCATTTGCGCTTCAGGTAAATGCACAGTCAGAAAAAGTAATGGACAAAGATGTACCGGCTCCTGTAGCAACATCCTTCAATAAGTCTCACTCCGACATCAAAATGGTTGAGTGGAAAAAAATGGATTCAAAATACACTGCCGAATATGATCAGAATGGAACAAAAACATATTCTGTTTATGATGCTTCAGGGAAACTGATTGAGAATAAAATTAAAATCAACGAATCTGAATTACCTACACCTGCAGCTGAGTACATCAAACAAAATTACAAAGATGTATTGATGAAAGAATACTTCAAAATAACTGACCCTGCCGGCGTTGTGACTTATGGCGTGAAAGCCAAGGACAAAAAAATCATCTTTGATTCTAAAGGTAATTACAAAAAAACAGAAGACTGCAAAGAGTAACTACTGTTTAACAATTACTTTCAAACCCAATCGCCTGACCTACGATTGGGTTTTTCTTTTATTCTCATTCAATTATTCCCATTTCAAAACAAAAAAAATCCTTTAGTTTTAAAAAGAACTAAAGGATTAGTAATTAAAAAATTTCGATTTTTAATTCAGATATCTTCTCAGGATCCAGGCAATGGATTCGTGATCTTGTATAAGCTTTGTAAAATAATCCGTTGTACCAGCGTCACTGTCTGCTTCAATATCTTTTCTT
>NZ_JBQCDF010000295.1:0-7438 GCF_051961495.1 Cytophaga sp.
CAAACGTATGGGCTATACAGAAGACATTCGTAAAGCAATTTATGATTCAATTTCTACGATGACCTTCGATGATATCCATAGGTTTCAGCAAACCTACATCAACAATCATCCGAGAATTATTTTAATTATCGGATCAAAAGATAAAATTGATTTCAATGCATTAAGCAACTTCGGTGAAGTGCATGAATTAACGCTGGAGGAGATTTTTGGATATTAAAGCAAGACTTAAATTCCAAATAACAAAAAAAGCAAATTCCAAACGGCTTAATCAAAACTGCAAATAAAAAGAGTGGCATTAAATTAATGCCACTCTTTTTATTTGCTATCCAAGTATTGATTTATGCTTTGTTTGGAATTTGCTTTTTGTTATTTGGAATTTCTTATTCTATGTGCGTTACATCCTCCTGATCCGCCACCTTCTGCACATCATTTTCCAGCCATACCAGAAATAGTTTATAGGCAATGGAAAACAGCACTGCTCCCAGGAACATGCCGATAAAACCGCCGGCAACAAATCCACCGATCACACCAACAAATATGATCGGCATAGGCACCGGCGCGCCTTTACCTAAAAGCACAGGTTTCATTAAATGCTCCAACAGATAGATCAGGAATAACCATACACCCAGCAACGTTGCTGCAACAGGGCTGCCTGTATAAAACATATAAATAACGATTGGAATACTCAATGGTACAATTCCCACCTGAATAATGGAAAGCAGCAAACATACAATCGTCCATACACCAGCTAAAGGAACGCCGGCCATAAAGAAACCGAATGCTGCCAGGACCGATTCAATAAAGGCAACACCGATTATTCCTTTGGTTACATTTTGTATGGTACGCTCTGCGATATGCGAAAACTCTTCACCATTTTTCCCGGCAATACGAACAAATATTTTATGCGCCAGTTCAGAAGACGCTTTGGAATGCGCCAGGAAAAGTCCCGCAACAATCACTGAAGCAAAAAAGTGTAACAGCCCGAGACCAAGGCTGCCTATAAAGTTCAATACCGCCATACCAATGGCTTCAAGTTGTGTAGCGTGTTCCTTAAATACGATAGAAGAATCGTTTGTGACACGCTTACCAAAATCATATAATGCATTATCTATAAGAGGTAAGTGCTGGAGATTGTCGACAAACGTATCCAATTGTCCGGCATTGGTATCTGAAAACACATTAGAAAGTTCTTTTACGAGCGAATGAATCAACAGATAAGACGGCAATATGAATATGACCAAAGCTGCCACCGTCATGAATATTGCGCCCCACTTATCGGTCATATTAAATTTATTGCGGAGAAAACTCAATATCGGCATGGCTGCCACCGCCAGGATAATCCCACCCAACAAAATGGACAAAAAAGGCATGAGAATGATATAACTGAATACAATCATCCCCAGGAATAAGATCAATCGTATCGTTGTTTCTATCGAATTTTTAACAAAAGGAGATTCCGGACTGTTTGGGTTATTCATATGATAAAAAGGATGAGAAATGATGGAAATCCATGCAAGATCATGAATAACTTTCAGACCGTCAATACATCCAAAATGATTCTTTTTATATAAAAATCTTTGCGGTGTATTTTCAATCATTGCAAACACTTATTATATTCAACTCATTATCAACAAGTAACAGGAAAGACCGAATAAGCATTGAATTTTTACGGGTTAATACGTAATATTGAGGGATTATACTTAGTTTATTAAATTCACTACAATATATTCTTAAGAGAAAATGAGCGGAAAAATTAAAGTAGCTAACCCGGTTGTTGAACTGGATGGCGATGAAATGACAAGAATTATCTGGAAATTTATTAAAGATAAATTGATCCTTCCTTACCTGGATTTAGATATCAAATATTATGATTTGGGTATGGAGCACCGCGATGCTACAAATGACCAGGTTACAATTGATGCAGCAGAAGCAATAAAAAAATACAGCGTTGGTATTAAGTGTGCTACTATCACACCGGACGAGCAGCGTGTTCAGGAGTTCAAACTTAAGCAAATGTGGAAGTCTCCAAACGGAACTATCCGTAACATCCTTGATGGTACAGTATTCCGTGAGCCGATCGTTTGTACAAACGTACCACGTTTGGTTCCTAACTGGACTGCTCCTATCGTTGTTGGTCGTCACGCATTTGGTGATCAGTACAAAGCAACAGATTTCGTTGTACCGGGCAAAGGTAAATTAACAATCAAGTTTGAAGGTGAAGACGGTAAAGTAATTGAGCATGAAGTATACAAATTCCAGGGCCCGGGCGTGGCAATGGGTATGTACAATACTGAAGAGTCAATTAAAGGCTTTGCATACTCTTGCTTCAACATGGCGTTAAGCAAAAAATGGCCATTATACTTATCTACTAAAAATACCATCCTAAAGAAATACGATGGTCGCTTCAAAGATATTTTCGAGGATATCTACCAAAAAGAATACAAAGCTAAATTTGATGCAGCGGGTATCGTTTACGAGCATCGTCTGATTGATGACATGGTTGCTTCTGCATTAAAGTGGAATGGTAACTTTGTATGGGCTTGTAAGAACTATGATGGAGACGTACAATCTGATACAGTTGCACAAGGTTTCGGCTCATTAGGTTTAATGACCTCTGTATTGGTTACTCCGGATGGTTCTACCATGGAAGCTGAAGCTGCACACGGTACAGTAACCCGTCATTACAGAGATCACCAGGCTGGCAAGCCAACTTCTACGAACCCGATAGCTTCTATCTTCGCATGGACAAGAGGTTTAGAGTTCCGTGGTAAAAAAGACGGCAACCAGGAATTGGTTAACTTCTGCCAGACACTTGAGAAAGTATGTATCGCTACGGTTGAAAGCGGGAAAATGACTAAAGATTTAGCTGTTTGTATCCACGGCAACAAAGTGGAGCATGGCAAACACTATTTATACACAGAAGAATTCTTAGCTGCAATTGACGACAATCTGAAAGTTGCGTTAAAGAAGTAATTTCCGGAATATAAATCATTTATCTAAAACCTCGCTGCCTTCAGCGGGGTTTTATTTTTATACACAATCATTTATTTTGCGTATAATCTAACAGAGTCATTTAACTTTTTATTTTGAACGGAGCATTTGTCATATCGCTGGATTTTGAATTGTATTGGGGTGTAAGAGATTCCAAAACAAAGGAGCATTATGCTGAAAATATTCTTGGCGTACGTGAAGCCATGCCCCGCCTGCTCAGCCTTTTTAATGAGTTCAATATTAAAGCAACGTTTGCAACCGTAGGTTTATTGAGCTTTCCAAATAAAGAAACGCTGCTTGCCGGTATGCCGGAAAGTATGCCTCATTATTCCCATACGGCATATAACTTAACTGCTGAATATTTACAGCATCTCGGACATTCGGAAGAAGATGACAAATTTCATTTTGCGCTTTCCATGATCGAACAGATTCACCGGGAAGGTGTGCATGAAATCGCCTCTCATACTTTCTCGCATTATTACACCCTGGAGGATGGTGCCAGTCCGGAAACCTTCAAAGCGGATATTGAAGCTTACAAAAAACGGTCGCATGCATTAGGAATACCTCTGAATACAATCATTTTTCCACGCAACCAATACAACGCAGTATATTTACGTATTTGCAAGGAAGCAGGCTTCATGGGTTTCAGAGGGACGGAAGACAGCTGGTTATACATGCCACTCAGTCGTGCAAAAGAAACAACCTGGCGCCGGATCTGCCGCATCATTGATTCCTATTGGAATATCAGTGGCATTCATTGCACTTCCTGGACAGAATTAAAAGATCCCAGCGGATTATACAACATTCCTGCAAGCCGTTTTCTACGCCCCTATTCAGCCAAACTGAGCTGGCTGGAAGGCTTGCGCCTGAAACGCATTACCAATGCCATGACCCAGGCTGCATTCAATGGTAAAATCTTTCATTTGTGGTGGCATCCGCATAACTTTGGAAAAGACATTCAGAAAAATCTGGACTTCCTTCGTTCTATATTGGAACATCAGCAAACACTTCATCAAATTTATGGGTTTGAATCCCGGACAATGAATAAATGTTACTCGATCTTAAATAACTATGAGCAACGATAAAGAAATTATTAAACGCGCTGTTGAACGTCACGATATTGACAGCAGTATTTTTCAGGGCAGATATGTAAATTTCACTCAGGGAAAATATACCGATGAGTTTATTTACGGACGCTACCAGATGTTTGAAGAAATAGATGCGATTTTATCCAAACTTCCCAAAGGTGCTAAAGTCCTTGATCTGGGCTGTGGCACCGGACACTTCTCTTCTTACATACACACACTGGGCTATCACGTAACTGGCCTGGATCCATCAACTAAAATGCTGGATTATGCCCGTCAGAATTTTCCCGATATTTCTTTCGTGGAAGGATATTCCAATACACTTCCGTTTGAAGACAATACATTTGATCTTATCATCAGTATTGAAGTATTGCGCTATCTCGACAGCAAGATCGTGCTGGAATCATATAAGGATATATATAGAACATTAAAACCCGGTGGCCGCATATTTATTACCCATGTGAATACGCTTGCTACTGAAGGTTATTATATTTTCTATCACATGAAGAAAGTCTTACATGCATTAAAAGGAACCGAGTACCATAATGCTTACTTTACTTCTGCAAGCAAAGAAGAACGCACACTAAAACAAATCGGATTTAAGCATATCACCTGTATCGGCCGCATGTTTGCCTCGGTACGTACAGGTTATAAATTTGGAAAGACAATCGGCAAAACGTATGCAAAAATGTTGGAGCTATTTAATTCCAAACAACGCTTCGAAAAAAGTCCGTTTAAAAACTTTACCGGTCATTTGATTGTTGTTGCAGAAAAATGATAATTAATTATGAGTTATGAAGTATAAATTATGAATTTAAAACCCCAGTCATAATTCATAACCACAATTTCATATTTATTTCTTCCCAAGCAAATAAGAACAAAACAGAATCTCTTCTCTATAAGGAATAACGTCCTTTGTTTTCTATTCACACCTATAATATTTACCCAATTCATAATTTATAATTCATAACTCATAATTATCAACGTGAAATACAAAATGCTCGTCCTTGATATGGACGACACGCTGCTTACCGACGATCACCGCATTTCAGAAAAAAATAAATCCGCTTTACTCAAAGCACAGGAGCTGGGTGTATATGTAGTATTGGCTTCCGGTCGCCCGACTCCTGCCATGACATCCTATGCAGCTGAATTGGATCTGGCCAAATATGATTCATATATTCTTGCTTACAATGGTGCTGTGATCATGCGCATGAAAGATGAAAGCATTTTATTCGAACAAAGCTTAACGAAAGAAGAAATCCATCGCCTGTATGATTTCAGTATAGAACATAAAGTACATATCATAACCTATATCAACGGCGCCATCATTAGTGAAACAGAGTCACCTTATATTGATATCGAAAAAAAGATCACCGGCATGCCCTTTGCCAAAGTAAGTCATTTCAAAGCCGCGGTAAATAGCTCTGCGATTAAGTGTATCCTGCTGGAAGATCCTTCCTATTTAAAGCAGGTTGAGAAAATCTTAAAAGCAGAAATGCCGGATAAAAGCGTAGCTACTTCCAAGCCCTATTTCCTTGAAGTGACGCATCACGGCATAGACAAAGCAGAAAGCTTAAAACGCCTGGCGGCTAAGCTAAATATCAGACAAGAAGAAATCATTGCTGTTGGTAATGCAGAAAATGACCTGTCGATGGTGCAGTACGCCGGTTTAGGCGTATGGGTTGATAATGTAAATCCGGAACTACGCGACAAAGCCAATGCAATTGTTGCCTCAAACAATAACGATGGTGTGGCAGAAGTAGTGGAACGTTTTATCCTTGCCGGGCTAACATAGGGACAAAACTCATTTTTCTATAAAAAAAAGTCTTTATTCTATAATACTTTCTCTGAATGATTTTATTATTATGATTTCCCCTGTAAGGGTTAATCATAGCCTTTGCAGGTTGCATTACGGAATTTTAAATGGTAAATTATATATAAACCATTTGAAAGCCCCAATTCAGGATTACGATGACCCGCGGGAGGAAAATACTAAGATTCGTCTCCAAAACTTTTTTGGTATTCATAGGATTATTTCTTTTCCTATTCATATCCTTATGGGCAATTTTAAAAGTACCTTCCGTTCAGAATTTTTTAGTTTCCAAAGTAACCTCCTACATCAGCGACAAAACACATACACGCGTTGAACTGGCATACATCGACCTGGAATTTCCAAAATCGATTTTGTTGCAGGGCATCTTTCTCGAAGATCAGAAACATGATACACTGATCGCCGCAAAAGAACTGGAATTGGATATCAACATGCTGGCCTTACTCACGAGCACGGTTTCCATAGAATCTACAGAACTGGATGATTTTTCTGTACACTTAAAACGCAATGAACGGGATAGTACATTCAACTTTCAGTTTCTGCTTGATGCATTTACTTCCGACAATAAAAAAGAAGTCAGTATAGATACAACGAAAAGCGGAACACCGTGGACAGTCAAAGCCAAATCCATTGTATTGTCACATGGCCGCTTCAACATGGAAGATTCATTGAGCGGCTTGTATATGAATCTCTCTTTAGGTGAAATGAAAGGCGAATTAAATAAGCTCGACCTGAATAAGAGTTTTGCTGATGTTGGAGATATTTCTTTATCTGATGTTCATGGCAGTGTTCGCAGCACCAAACAATCAACACCCGACACCAGTACTTCTGCAGGATGGCGGGGCGTATCCGTATCCGGATTAACCATAGAACGTTCTTCATTCAGTTATTCAGATCAAATTTCATCCCTGTTTGCTTCAGCAACAATCGGTATCCTTGAATTAGAACATACTTCCATAGACCTGATTGAACAGGCAATCGTTTCCGATGGACTTTCGATTGAACAAAGCTCATCGCTTGTTCAATTAAAAAAATCGAATACGACATCTTATGCAGACACATCAACTTCCGGATGGAACGTGCAGGTATCATCATTGCAGCTTGAGCAAAATGATTTCAAAATGGATATTGTTAATGAAGCCGAAATTTCTTCAGGGATCGATTGGAATCATCTGGCGCTAACAAATATCAATACAGATGCAAAAGATCTTGTTTATAACGGCCCGTTGATTGAAGCGACCATCGAATCTTTATCTGCGCAGGATAAAAGTGGCTTCGGAATCCGTTCGCTTGAAACAAAAGCTTATATGGACGCAAACAAAGCATCATTAACGGATTTATCTCTCGTCACCAACCACTCCCGCCTTGGCCAGGACATCCGCATCCAATACAGTTCCTTAGAGGAGCTTATATCTACCCTATCGGTTGATTGCAATATGAAAAATAATCAGGTAGCGGTTAAAGATTTACTATTGCTTGTTCCGGCACTCGATACAATAGAGATTATCCATAAAAACAAAGATCGGTC
>NZ_JBQCDF010000296.1:0-6043 GCF_051961495.1 Cytophaga sp.
CGTCTTTTTCAATCTCAATCATGTCTGCGCCAAACTTACGCAGTTCATTCTGGATCGCAGCAATACGGTCTGTTTCTTTGATACGTAAGCTTTGCAGACCACTTAGTGTTCCTTCAACACCTTTCGCTGCAAGGATTACAGCTACAGTTTGTGCCAGGTCCGGACAATCTGTAAAATCCCAAACAAGATTTCCTTTAACAGGTTGCTTGGTTAATTTCAAACCGTCTGCCGTGAATTCAGTTTTAACACCCAGCTGATCCATGATGTCGACAATCACGTGATCGCCTTGCAGAGAATTTTTAACGTAACCTTTCAATTCAATATTCGCTTCCTTAGCAAGCGCCGCAATGCTGAACCAGTAGCTGGATCCAGACCAGTCAGATTCAACCGTATATTGCGCAGGCTTATATGTCTGGTGCGCAATTTTAATGATGTTGTCTTTCCATTCAGATGCAATGCCGAAACGTTCCATTAAACGCAAGGTCATTTCAATGTATGGCTTGGAACCTACGTGCCCTAACAATTCAATTGTTAAACCTTTTGGCAGCACCGGTGCAATCATCAATAAAGCTGTGATGTATTGCGAACTCACATCACCTTTGATTTTGATGTAATCTGTTTTAGCCAGTTCCGGTTTGAACGGATGAATCAAGATCGGAGGGTAGCCGTCTTTCTCTTTGTACTCTATCACTGCACCCAGTTCACGTAAAGCATCAACCAGTAATTTGATCGGACGCTCTTTCATACGCGGTGTACCTGTCATTTCACGCGGCTTGCCGTTGAAGGCGCTGAATGCTGTTAAGAAGCGCATGGTTGTACCGGCATCTAAAACATCCCATACCGGATTGCTGTCTGAATCCAGCAAACGGATCATGGTTTGTGTATCACGCGCGTTGGATAAATTATCCAGCTGAGATTTTCTTCCTGTAAGTGCATCGATCACCAATACACGATTACTTTCGCTCTTAGAAGCAGGCGGTGTGATGGTATGGTTTACAACACCCGATGCGTGTGTAATGTGGAATGCTTGTGCAGTTGTATCAGAGGCTTGCATAGTATTGAATAGAAGCTGTGATTTCTTCTTTTGTTAATGTGATATTGAAATTTGCTGTACCTACTTTTTCCAGTAAAGAAAATTGTATGGCACCGCTTTCGTTTTTCTTGTCTTGTATGGTAAGGGGAACAATGACATCGATCTCTGCAGCACTGATGGTTGTTTTACCATATACAGAGAGAATATAATTTTCTATTTCCTTATGTTCTGTCATGGAAATAAATCCTTTCTGTACAGCCAGCCAGGACTCGCAGATCATGCCGGCAGCAATGGCTTCGCCGTGCAGCAGACGCTTTCCGGGGATGAACAGGAAATGACTTTCAATCGCATGTCCAACGGTATGGCCGAAGTTTAATATCTTTCGCAGGCCTTTCTCTAACGGATCTTCGATAGTAATTTTTTCTTTGATTGCTACCGAATGTTTCGCCAATGCCATCCAGTCGAATTTAGACAGGTCGGTATTGGTTTTAATTTCGTTCCATTTTGCCTTGTCTGCAATCAGGCAATGCTTGATAATCTCTGCATAACCGGAACGCAATTCTTTAGGATCTAAGGTTTGTAAGAAGGTGGAATCAATGATTACAGCAACCGGTACATTAAATACACCGATGTGGTTTTTGAATGTGTTGCCATTTAATGTGAAGTCGATACCCAGCTTGCCGCCTACGCTTGCATCTACCTGCGACAGAAGCGTAGTAGGGATCTGTATAAAGTCTATGCCTCTTTTGTAGGTGGAAGCACAGAAGCCGCCCATGTCACCGATCACGCCGCCGCCAAGGTTTACCAGCAGGGCTTTGCGATCAAGCGAAAGCTCGGTCATGCGCGACCATATCTTCTCACATGTGGCAAGTGTTTTTTCTTCTTCGCCGCTTTTTATTTCAATGATGTGTTCTTCTTTGAACAGTCCGGAAAGTAAAGGCAGGCAATTCTTTTTAGTGTTTTCATCAACCAACACACAAACGGTGGAGTACTTTCCCAGGAAAGGCTGCAGCGCTTGTTTTGTCTGTTGTGTAAAAAGTATTTCAGAAGCCATATTTCAGCATTCGCTTTAAAATCCAAACCCCCAACGGATCGCTGAGGGTTTGGGTACTATATGATTGTGAATGTATAATTGAATCTGCTTATGCTTTTGATTCAACCGCTTTCATAATTTCTGTCTGTCTGCGGATAGACTCTTCGTGTACCAGTTTGAATACGTCAACAACGAATTCTTCATTGATACCTAATTTCTTCGCTAACTCAGAACGGTTTTTCATAATATCATCCCAACGTTTTACCTGTAGAGTAGTAACGTTGTTATCTCTTTTGTATTCACCGATTTTTTCAACAACAGCCATACGTGTAGCAAGTGTTTCTACTAGTTCACGGTCGATGTTGTCAATTTTCTCACGTAATTCTTCCAGGTGATCGTTGAAGTCTACATTTGAAGTAGATTCTGTACGCACTTTAAGGTCGGTTAAGATTTCACCTAAACGCTCTGGCGTTACCTGCTGATCTGCATCAGACCATGCTTTATCCGGATCAATGTGTGTTTCAATCATCAAACCATCGAAGCCAAGATCCATCGCTTTCTGAGAGATTTCAAATATAAGATCTCTCTTACCGCCAATGTGACTAGGGTCACAGATGATCGGAATTTGTGGAGCGATACGTTTTAACTCGATCGGAATAGACCAGGTTGGAACGTTACGGAATTTTGATTTATCAATCGTTGAGAAACCACGGTGGATAGCAGCTAAGTCACGAACACCTGCGCGATAGAAACGCTCAAATGCACCGATCCATAAGCCAAGCTCAGGGTGCGTAGGGTTTTTGATTAATACGGCTTTGTCTTTAACACCAGCCATAGCATCTGCCATTTCCTGAATAGCAAACGGGCTTACAGTTGTACGGGCACCAACCCAAAGAACATCAACACCATATTTTAAGGCAAGTTCAATGTGTTCCGGATTAGCAACTTCAGTACCGATCTGAATACCTAATTCTTTTTTAACTTCAGCCAGCCATTTTAAGCCTTCTTCACCTGCTCCTTCAAAAGCATTCGGTCTGGTTCTTGGTTTCCAGATACCGGCACGTAAAACGTCAACTTTACCTAAGTCTTTTAATTGCTTAGCGGTTGACATCAATTGCTCAGGTGTTTCGGCGCTACAAGGGCCAGCAATAATCAAAGGCTTGTGGTTCGTTTTTGCCCAGGATTCAATCGGGGTTACGTTTAATTCTACTTTCATATTCTACGCTTTTATCATCTCCTCAACAAAAACGGAATAGTTTCCGTTCTATATTAGTAAGATGAAAACCTTACACTCTATAAATTTCAGCGATACTGCTACCGCTTTTGCTTCCAAATCAACGAAGGAGTTGAAACACATGAGGTTCCTTTTCCGGACAATGGCATGGAGCAAGATGACAAATATAAGTGTTTCTTTCTTAAAATTCGCATTAAAGTACCATTTTCCCATTAAAAATATTGTGCGGAAGACGCTCTTCAATCAGTTTTGCGGGGGAGAAACCTATTGGGAATGTGGTACAACCATGGACAAGCTCTATGCATCGGGTATATTTTCCATTCCCGATTATTGTGTGGAAGGGAAAGAAGATGAAGCTTCATTTGATCAGACAGTCAAGGAGTTAGTGAAAGGTATTGGATTGGCAGCCGGCTTGCCTATGGTGTCTTTTTCGGTCTTTAAAATTACCGGAATTGAGCGTATTGCTCTGCTTGAAAAAATACAGCGTGGAGAAGAGCTTTCTCCTGCTGAAATAAAAGAATTTGAACGTGTAAAAGAACGGGTTACACGCCTGTGCTTCGAAGCAGAATCCCATCACGTACGCTTGATGGTTGATGCCGAAGAAACCTGGATACAGACGGCTATTGACAGTATCTGCACGGGATTTATGAAGCGTTTTAATACAAAAACACCCGTGTTATTTTTAACCATTCAATTGTACCGCAAGGATGGATTTGAACGTCTGAAAGCTATGTATGCGGATGCGCAGCGCGATGGATATAAAATCGGCTTTAAACTGGTGCGCGGCGCTTATATGGAAAAGGAACGTGCGCGGGCAAGCAGCCTGCATTATCCTTCACCGATCAACGACAGTAAAGAACAGACGGATGCGCTGTATAATGAAGCAGTGTCTTTTTGTCTGCATGAAGATATTCCAACCTGCATTGCCACCCACAATCAGTTGAGTATTGAAAAAGCTGTGCGTGAAATGGATCCCAAAGACCAGCAGATCTCCGGCTTTGCACAGCTTTACGGCATGGGTGATTTCCTGAGCTATAACCTGGCACACGGTGGTTTTAAGGTCTCAAAATACCTCCCTTACGGACCGCTGAATGAAGTAATGCCGTATCTGTTCAGAAGAGCAGAAGAGAATAAATCCATTACCGGAGAAACAACGCGGGAACTTTCTTTTATTGAAAAAGAGTTAGAGCGCAGAAAGGCTTCGCAAAATCCCAAATAACAAATCCCGAATAATATATTTCAAGCAGAATTGATAGCTGTTTCTATACAGACTATTACCTATTTCCATGCTTTCTGCTGCCTGTCTCCATGCGATTCCTATGCTCTTCAGATGAGACGGAGGTGGAACAGAGGTGGGATAGAGGTGGGACATAGGTGGGACAAAGATGGGACAACCTATAGTTTTGCAAGGGGAATGCCAGTTACATGTCAGGGTGTAGTTGCCTTTGTTTTAAACAGAATTTATTGGAATTTGCAGCCTGAAAAATCAGGAAATATGATTAGAAAATTTAGTGTGCTTTTTTGCCTGTTCATTTCGCTTACAAGTTGCATAGCTGGAAATGAAGCCAAGCCTCCATATTTTGTACCTATTGAAAAAGTGCTGACCCGTACTACCGGTCGTTATGAAAAGCAGAAAGAATGCATAAGCTTTTCAAACCCTGCAACGGCATTCGGATTTGTGGCTCCTGAAAATGAATTTTATATCTGGATTGAAGAAACGTCAAAAGATTCCCTGCAATGCAACTGGTTTGTAATGGAATTGGATTATAAACTCCATGACAAGATTCAATTAAAACCGGGTAAGCATATGTATAAGATAACTGTACAAAAAAATCAGTTTATTAAACTGATAAAAGCTACTGAAGCATTCGTAGGCGAGGTGCGTATTTATGGTTTGCAGCTGCATCAGCCTTATGTAGCCCAGGAATTTATTATCAGTTATCAGGATGATATTCAGTTCATCGGCAATTCGATCACCTGTGGTTATGGCAATATGGTTTCTATTCAGCCACCGCCGGCCGGTAATCCATTAACGGGTTTTCATGCGGCCAATGAAAATGCCTATCAATCGTATGCCATGCAGACAGCGAGATTGATCGATGCTGAGCCTACATTGGTGTCCTTTTCAGGTAAAGGCATGTACCGCAACTTTGACGGAGATACCAATGAAACGTTGCCAAAGATCTACGACCGTATTCATTTACAGAGTAAGAAAAGCGCCTTATGGAATCATGAATGGCATGCACCGGAAATTATTGTTATTAATTTAGGCACGAATGATTATTACGGCGAGTCACAAAATAAACCGCTGAACGATTCTGTTTTTGTGCAGACTTACATCCAGTTTGTTGATAAACTGGTTGTTTTATATCCAACAGCAAAAATTATCTGTGTGAACAGTCCGATGCTGAATGATGCATGGCCGGCCGGGAAGATGTGCTGGAGCAGATTGCAGGAGAGTGTAAAAAAAGTGCAGCAGTACTTTGAGGCAAAGGGTAACAGGAATATTTACCGGTTTTCATTTGCATCGCAGACAGCTCCCTATGGAGAAGATTATCATCCTTCTTTAGCCACACATACAAAAATGGCAGAAGAACTTAGTACCTTTATACAAACCGTAGTTAATCAATAACCGTGAAAAAGGAAATCAATATTGCCATCGTTGGCCTGATCATTGTCTCGATCATTATTCAGATGTTTGACCTGGGAAATTATTATATATACAGAACGCTGCTTGTATTGT
>NZ_JBQCDF010000297.1:0-13450 GCF_051961495.1 Cytophaga sp.
TTCAGAATATACAGTAGCTAAATAAAACCGACCTTCATAACTCGCGTGCAGCAATACACAAAATGTTTTTTTCTGTTTTACTCCCAGGTCGTAGAAACTATTTACCCGGTCATCGCGCACATCTTCATAATCCGGCGAGTCATACTTATTCGTTGCTCCTGAAGGATTTAACCGTGCGTTATGAATTTCCCAACCTGAAGGGAAGATTTGTGTCAACGATAGTTGTTCATAAAATCCGCGTGCATTGGTACCGGTATGGGTAACCGTTACAAGCGCCATGAAGTCTGTACCCTGCGGAATGGCAGCAGGATTCAGTCTTTTGCCATCCATGGAGGTATATATGATGTCCAGTGCCAATCCATTGGAAGCATCTGTCTTATCACCTTCAAGTGGAATGCCTGCTGATACGATCTTTGCAAAAAGTATACCCGATCCGGTATTTTTAATTTCAAGTGTATTCATTTCATCGTTGCTAAATGCGTACTGCCATATCGGTGATGTTGTACGAATTTCTTTTTTACTTCCATCTTTAAGTGTATAAGTGAAACTCATGCCGGAGGTTGAACGATCAGTCCCTGTATAAGCTGCTATGGCTACCAGCGCGTAAGCGGTTGCTTGTGTATTCATGTAATCCGGACTGTTTAATGCTGCTGCCAGGTCACGCATGAGCGGTGCGGCTTTTGTGCGTTGGCCCATAATGCTGAGGCTTTGCAGTATGATGGCTTTGTCCCGTTCATCTGATCCGAAGGTGTTTGAAAGTTCTTTATAATCCGATACGACTATGGAAGCTTCAGCTGACATCTGTTTCGCTAGCTCCGGCTGTCCGGCCAGATAGTAAGCGGTAGCCAGATACCAGGCTGCCGGTATAGATTTCAGTTTGGTCAAACGCATTCTGTTCATGGCTCCGGTTTCAGGTGCTTTTGCCAGAGCAAGTAGATATAGCCGGTATGCCTGTTCTGCTTCATTACCTTCACTCCAGTTGCGTGCCGTGTTTTTTTGATAAGCGATCCATTTATCTTTAAAGCCATAAGGCAGCACATAACCTGCACGCTCGGCTTCCAGCATGAAGTGGCCGGCGTAATTAGTACCCCAGTCATTTGTTTCATCGTTGCCCGGCCAGTAGGAGAGACTGCCGTCATTTAACTGGAAGGTTTTCAGCCGTGTTAGTCCGGCCTTGATGTTTTTGTCGATTTCTTTTTTTCTTTCTGTTGAAAGTGTAAGCAGTCTGTTCAGATATAGCTGCGGGAATACAGACGAAGTCGTTTGTTCCACACAACCATATGGGTAATGAATCAGATAGTCAAGTCGTTTGGCGAGGTTCAACGGAGGAACGGTTGAAACCTCGACCGTTGCATGGTTGCTACCAGCTATACCGATAGGTGTAATCGGCTGTGTCCAGGATTTGCCTGCATCCAAAGTTGTTTCTGTGACATTGTACATAATCGGGTTGGCATTCCGCACATCAATTTCTGTTTCATATACAGCTGTTTCTTTTCCACACCTTGCAGTAACCTTTACAGTAGCTTTGCCAATAGCATCTTTCACACGTAACGGAAAGTATACAAGTTGTTCACCGGTTTTTTCAAACACGATCTGCTGTACCGTATTACCTGCAGAAGTAAGCATGCCATTCACCTCCAGCTGTACCGAAACATTTTTGATCCGGGTTTCCATGCCGAATACGGTTACCGGAAATTTGAATGTTTCGTTCGGACCTAATACCCGCGGCAGGGTACCAAGGATCATCAGTGGTTTTTTAACAGCCACTGTTTTTTCTGCTGTTCCATACGTGCCGTTCTCTGCTGCAATAATGGTAACACGTACAGAGCCTATGTAATCCGGCAAGGTAAAGGTGTGCGTTTTCGTTTGTCCTGCATCGCTGTGAAACGGACCTAAAAACAACACTACGGGTTTGAATCGGTTTGCTTTTGCACCTTCCAGCGGGCCGCGGCTACCGTCCCCACCAATACTTAACAGGTTTTTTATTTTTAATGCATCTGCTCCGGCTACGTCATCAAACAGATCCCAGGTTTTTACATCCAGTGCCTGGCGTTCATTGAAGTTGCTCCATACATCCGGTGTTTTATGGCGTGTGATATCCAGCAAGCCTTCATCCACAACCGCAATGGTATAAGTCATAGGTTTACCGTTGCGTTCAGCAACCCGTATGGTTGTTTTTTGTTTTGGTTTTAGCTGATCTAACATGTCGATGACAGGATGCAGGTGTGTGGCAGGATCTTCCACCCGTAGCGGCAGAATGCCATACATGCGCATCGGTAGATCGTTACTGGTCTGTGCATGTGGCTGCAACAAAGTTACGTGCGCATATACATTGGGCGCCATCGCTTTAGTTGCAGGAAATGTAAATCTTGTCATCCCTTTTTGTGCCTTGATCCAGTAGGAGCCGATTACTTTCGTGCCGGATTCCAGACTTAGTAAAGCCCTGCCCGCAAAGCCAGTCGGTATATTGAGCGTGATTTGTTCTCCGGCCGCATACACTTCTTTGTCGGCGCTGAAGACAAGCATTTTTGATCCCTGCGGATTTTCTTCTTCGTCTCTGCCGCCCCAACCGGGCCAATCCAAGTATACAATTTTTCCGCTGCAATGCCCGTCGGCATCATATACTTTGATCAGGTAACGACCCCAGGCATGGGCCGCAACACGCAGCTTCCAGCTCGCTTCACCGTTGTTTGCGGTGGTGATGCTGTCTGTTTGTACAGATTGAGAATATTCTCTTCCATTATAATTGAATGCATCATCTTCTTCTGTTACATCCCACCACCATTTCCATGAAATCTTATATAGTTCAACGGTGAGCTTTCTTCCGGGTACAGGCTTGCCATTGGCATCAACGCTTACCAGTTTAATCATATGGTCTTTCTCTGTAGCAAGCATATTCTCTGATTTGATATCGCGGATCCCTGCATAATTTTTATACGGATGCACAGGCACGCTGAAGTAAGCGGTGCTGAAGTTTCCGCCCGGTTCATAGACACGCGCTTTTATATTTGCTTTCAACATGCCCGGCGCATTCGATTCTATGTGCAGGTCTGCTGTAACATCAGCAGTGCCGGTACCGTTCAGACTTCCTTTGAAGATCTCTTTTGTTTCTGAAATAAATTTTTGTGTCGGGTCATCAAACACATAATCCCCATAATTTTTAAAAGCGAGTTTTGATTGTGTTAAGGTTACCGAGGCCTGTGCTTTCAGGTTTTGTGCCGTGGCACCATGCAGCCAGTGCGCATTAAGCTTCCCTTTTAATGGCTTGTCTTTTTGTACCGGATCTGTAGTTTCCCAATCCATTTCGATCTTCAAACGGTTAGGCATGATCGTTTCAACTTTAATATTTTTTTCAAAGGTTGCTCCGCCGGCAATAACTTTTACTGAGTAGTTACCTGTTGGCGCATCATCGTCGGTGACTGTATGGAATGTATAAAAATTATGCACGGATGAAGTTTTCACAATTCTTCTGATCAGTTCCTGTCTTGGGTTGTACAATTCAAAAACAACCGGGTGTGCTGCAGGCAACGCGTCTGATTTGTCTTCCAGTATGAAATTTAAAAACAAAGAATCTCCCGGCCGCCATACATCACGTTCTCCGAAAATAAATCCTTTCAGTCCTTTGTGATATTCTTTTCCCCCAATGTCAAACCGGCTTAATGATAGTGATGAGCCATTGTCTACACGCAGGTAGCCACGCTGTTTTCCATTTTTTGCAATCAGCAAAAACGGCCGGCCTTTTAGTTTTATATTGGCGGTTCCATCGGAACCGGTTTTTCCGGAAGCGAGCAGTTGCTGCTGGTAGTCGTACAGCTCAAGGTTTACGTCGGCCATAGGCGCTGTATTCAGTAAGTTTGTAACGGCAGCGAACACTGTTCCTTCAGAGCCCCGCTTGGCAACTATTCCAAGATTGCTTGCCAGGATATTCCGTACAACCATGCGGTCGGAATTATAGTATGATTTTTTACACGGATCATTTCTGTCTTCGTAGCTTTCATCTTCATAATAGCTATTTTCCCAATCGGAATAATAATACCAGTCCGGGTCGTTCCAATAATCCTGGTCGATGTGAAGCATGTCTTTTGAGTCACCACCTGTGGTATCATCACACGGATAAAGCGAATAGGATTTTCTGAAACCAATAGCAACCTGGTAGATTGCGCCAGGCTCCGTACGGATTAGCTTGCTCAGGTCAAGTACATGGCGGTTCCAGTTTTTCAGATCTGTGTTTTTGTTTGTTTTCAAGGCTACTTTTTTATTCAATAGAATTTTGCCTACGCGCTTCAGCTCATTGAATTCATCGAGTTTATTGATCTGTAAAAACTGTGGAATATTGTTTTCAGTGATCTGGATGATGCGAACATCCACGGCGGAAAGATTAGCTGTTTCAAATACAAATGGCAGGATATCGGCATGCGGAATAATGGTGCCCTTGCCAACCAGTTTTACTTCCGGATACAATTCTTCAAAGACAACCAGCACACTGGACTTGCTTTGCAGAATCTGTCCCTTCGTATTCTGGATACCTTGTTCAATAGTTACTTCTTTCTCTCCAAGCAAACGTTTTGTCGGGAATACATGAATCTTATTATCTTCAATGGTAAATGCAGCATCCTGTCCTCCAACACGGATGAGCCCGTCCAGGATCTGATTTTTTTTGATCGGATCTGAAAATTCAAGTGTGATGGATTGCGCCGGATAACTGGTAGTGCTGGTATGGATGTGTACGAAGTTTCCTAAAGGCGGAACTGTTATTACTTTTCTCCCATTGGCTTCAATGTTACTGTAATAGCTGCTGCTCCAGTTAAGGATGATTTCTGAAGGTTTGTTCGTACGGAGAATACTGTCTATCACAAAGCGGAATGTGTTTGTCTGAACTTCTTCCCATTGAATGGAAAGATTTTTTTCGGCATGCGTTGCGCTGAACATTTCTTCAATCGTATTCATTGCTTCGTAATCAGCCAGGTATATTTTGCCTTCAATTTTTACCCATTGAGGTTGTTCCGGGTCTTTTGGCGAAGGGCTTCCGGCTTCAATACTCATTGCTTGCCTTTTTGTATGAAATAAGAACTGAAACTTTTCCAACGAATCGGGAATTGAAGGAATCAAGGATTTTAATGCCAGTGTTCCTTTGAATTTTTTATCAGAACTCAAATCATAATTTGGTTTAAATTCAAGGGTGCGTGTATCGATCCATTGCACGTTGCCATAGATTTGCGGTTCAAAAGAAAAAAGATCTGAAGGAATGTTTTTATTTGTTTCTGACTGAGAGACAACTTCGTTTACAAAACGAATTCGTATGGCAGAGTTCCTGGATATTTCACCGCCCGTATAAGCGGCAATGTATTTATCATAAATCTGCGGCGATTTGATTTTCTGATGGGTTTGTGCATAGCGATAACAGACGATACCAATAAAAACGGCTAAAATAAAGTAGGGGATTTTTCCGGAATGGGTCAGCGATTTCAGTTTCATAATATGGGTGAATTAACACTGGAAAAATACGGGCTGCCTTTGTATTGTTTTCAATCATTGAATAAGTGTAGATGGAAAGCAGATAAGTGTTTATTGTTTCCGATTAATCAAAAACTCCTTGTCCAGGATCTTAACATAATGGCTAAAACCATGGTGCAGATTGTTATGCTCACTCCGATGCGCTCGGCCTGAGAAATAATTTCAATAATATAATTTTTCGCAAAGCTCAGATTTTTAACTGTCTTGGAGAGCTGATCTTCATTATCTTCAAATCTCTAAAAGGAATCTGGCAACTTCTGCCGGCGATGTGTATATTTACTGCCAATATCAGTACGATTCTTTTATATAATTTATGACAAGTACACATCACGAATGGAGTTTTTCATCTGTCGGCGGAGTTAAACGCGTTAACTTCGATTCCGGAAAAGATATTTTAGCACTTGAACAACTGGATCAGAAATTATGGACGGCACTTAGTTGTCCTACCTTCGGACTCGAAATTGATTCAGCGACACTGGAGCTGATTGATGAAGATAACGACGGACATATAAAGGTCATCGAAATACTGGCGGCGATTAAATGGATCGGTTCTATTATTAATAACCCCAATGACCTGATGAAACAGGACGCCGTTTTTCCGCTTAGCGCGATTAATGAAAACAGTACAGAAGGAAAGATCCTGATGGCATCCGCGAAAAACATCCTGAAGAACCTGGGCCGCCCGGATGCAACAAGCTTAACGGTTGAAGAAACATCCGATCGTGTGAAGATTTTCAAAGGTACAGCTTTTAACGGTGATGGTATTATCACTGAAGATTCCTGCTCAACAGCAGAACTGAAAAAGCTGCTTGCCGATATTATGTTGTGCGTCGGAAGCATTACAGACCGCGGCGGTAAAGAAGGTATTGATACCGATTATTTAACCCAATTTCTGGATGCCTGCAATGCTTATTCAGACTGGCATAAAAAAGCGGAAGAAAATAAACAGACTATTCTTCCTTTCAATGAAATTACAGAACAGTGCTACCAGGCCTATATTGCTGTGAAAGCAAAAGTAGATGATTATTTTCTACGCTGCAGGCTTGCCGCGTTTGATGTGGAAAGTACTGCTGTGCTGAATTTACAGACTGCCCGTGTAGAATTAATCTCTTCAAAAGATCTTACCACCTGCATGGAAGAAATCGGTATGTTCCCACTATCTAAAATTGAAGGCGGTAAGGAACTGATGCTTACAAGCGGCATAAATCCTGCCTGGGAAAACGCGGTTACAGCATTGCGTACATTGATTGTAGATAAACTTTTCGGCAATAAAAAAAGCATTTCTGAAACTGAATGGGAACTGCTTGCGGGAAAGTTTCAGGCATATGAAAGCTGGAAAGCTGAAAAGGCTGGTGAACGTGTAGAAGTACTTGGCCTGGAGCGGGTGCGCCAGATTCTGAACAGCAATTTTGCAGAACAATTGCTTGGCCTGATCGAAAGTGATAAGGCACTTGAGACAGAGGCCAACAACATTATTCTTGTTGATAAACTGGTTCGTTACTACCGCGACTTATTTACGCTGATAAAAAACTTTGTTACCTTCTACGATTTCTATTCACCCGATTATTCTGCCATCTTCCAGTCCGGTACTTTATATATCGACCAGCGAAGCTGTGATCTATGTATTAAAGTAAGCGACATGACCCGCCATGACATGATGGTTTCATTAAGCAATATGTTTTTGATTTATTGCAAGTGCGTATCCAAATCTACGAGTGAAACCATAACGATTGTTGCGGCATTGACAAATGGAGATATCGATAACCTGATCGTTGGCCGTAATGCAGTATTCTATGATAGAAAAGGCGCGGCTTACGACGCTACGATTATTAAGATCATTGAAAATCCGATCAGTATCCGGCAGGCATTCTGGTCGCCATACCGCAAAGTATCGCGCTTTATAGAAAAACAGGTAAATAAATTTGCATCCGAACAAGATAATAAGGTGCTTACTGATGTAACAGATAAAATAGAAACGGTACCTGCAAAGATTGAAGCGCCTGCTGCACCAGCCGCAGCACCGGTTCCGTTTGATGTAGGAAAATTTGTCGGTATCTTCGCTGCCATTGGCCTTGCCCTTGGTGCGATTGGTACGGCACTGGCCAGTGTGCTCGCAGGTTTTATGGGTTTGGTCTGGTGGAAGATGCCGCTGGCAATTATTGGTCTGTTGCTGATCATTTCAGGTCCTGCCATGATCATGGCATATTTTAAATTACGCCAACGCAACCTCGCGCTGATCCTGGATGCCAACGGTTGGGCAATCAATGCGAAGGTGATTATTAATATTCCGTTCGGAAATACGCTGACACAAATTGCTGATCTGCCGAAAGGCGCAAAAATCAATACCAATGACCCATTCAGTCCTAAAGGTCGACCACTCTGGCAGGTAGTGTTTTTAGTTTCCCTGCTAGCCGGCGCAGCATTTTATCTGCTCTGGTATTACGGATTTATTAAATTTTGGCAATAACCATTAACAATCGATAAAAAAGCGGCTTTTCAAATAAAGAGCCGCTTTTTTTGTTTGCGGATATGTATGATTCTCTGTATATTATGTAACGATTTTGTGATTTAATGTAATGCTTCCGGGATTTAAAACCCGAAATTTGAGTACAGAAATAGTTAAGTCCAACCTTTGCCGGCATCTGTCGACAATTAAACACTGAACACTATGGTACAAGTAGCAGCAGAAAGGACAGAAATGAAGACATTGTCTGCCTTAACACAAACGCTTGAAAAAGCAGGTTTCAATACGCAATTTCTTGTTCTTGAAGAAGGAATAAAATCGTTGGCTTCTGATCGGATTTATAAACCAAATCAAGTGAAGATTGTTAATTTCTACCGTTTCGAGGGAGATTCAAATCCTGAAGACAACGCAATTCTATATGCTATCGAAGCCATTAGCGGTGAGCGTGGTTTATTAATAGATGCATATGGATCCGAAGGCGACATCAACACGAGCAATTTTATTGTTGAAGTTGAGAGCATTCATAAGCAAGATCATACGCATCATTCTTACAATTAATTTTTCAGCTAACCAGATTACACTAACCAGTTAAACGATTATTACTATGAACCGTCTTAAAGCAACACCGAAGAAAGGCAAACAAAAGCCTGAAGTTAAAAAAGAAAAAGTACAGGTAAATCCAATGCTCGTTTCGGATATGGGAATAGGATTTAAAATGCTTGATTTCAAATCGAATAATTAAGCTACTGCTTTATGAATACAATTGTTCCCTGAATGGCTATTGCAGCAAGTTGCGATAGCCATTCACATTTTATTTTTGCCCGTTTAAGTTTGCAAGGTTTTCCCATTTTTATGTAAAACTTCATAGTTTTTATCCAGTAAAATTTGTCCTACGCTTTAACAAACAAAAAATTAATAGCCATGATAGATTCAGTAAATAATCCGGATCAGATGAATACATTGACTGAATGTCTGCAACGATTAAACAGTCTTGGATTCCGTGTACAATTTAAAGCCGTTGAAAAAGGTTTGAAGTCTTTAACAACTGAACAGATTTATACACCAAAGCAAGTACACATTGTAAATTTCTATAGGTTCGAAGGAGAATCCAATCCGTCAGATAGCGCGATTCTATATGCTATATCAACAAGTTCCGGAGAGCGGGGAAGTCTTATTGATGCTTATGGCTCAGAGAGTGATCCGCTTGTTGCCGATTTTATCAAACAGGTTGAAGATATTCATAAGCAGGTTCATGCTTCCGGAAATCAAATATGAGACTGGCGTATATTGTTTATGACGGCATGTCGTGGCTGGATTTGATTGGTATATATGATCCTGTAAGTCGTCTTAAATCAAAGGGGTACAAGACAGAAATTACCTGGGAGTTTTGTGCCTTTACAGAAGGCGCTTCTGATCAGTTCGGTCTTGCCATGAAGCCAGACCGCGTGAAGCAGGTGCTGAAGGGATATGATGTGATTATTGTTCCCGGAGGTGTAGGTGTAGAAGCATTACTGGCGCAACCCAATTTTATTGAATGGTTGAAAGGCGCAGAGGAAACACCTTTGAAAATTGCTACCTGCACAGGGAGTCTGCTGTTTGCAAAAGCAGGATTCTTACAGGATAAAAAAGCAACTACGCATTTTCGCAAACAGGATCTGTTGCGTGGAATGAATGTGGACGTTGTAAATCAAAGAGTTGTAGATGATGGTAATATCATCACCAGCGATACAGGCTTAGCAGCTATTGAATTGGGTTTGTACCTGTGTGAAAAATGGTCGGGTACAGAAGCCAGAAATACTATTCAAAAAGAAATTTTATTATAACAATAATAAAATTTCTAAAAGTCATTAAAGGCCCTTATAACATGTGTAAGGGCTTTTTAATTTTTCATGACGGAAAAATAACATTTTGTGTGAATGATATAACATTTTTAAAATTTCCTGTAACGCTTCCGACGGCATTATTTCAGAGTTTTGAATCAATGATTGGTTAATTGATAACGAGTGTATGCCGGCATTGTATGAACAGGTTTTGTGGCTTTTTATTCTGGCATTGCCAATTGCCTGTATTGCATGGACGGTTACACACGAGGAAGTTTTTAAAGAACCACGGGAATATTGCATAATGAGAAGTAAAACATGCAAACCTCTTGCCTTGAGAAAATTCTTTTATCTGTTTACCTGCGAGTATTGTTTCAGTCATTACATAACCTTGTTCTTTCTGTTCCTTACAAATTATAAACTGCTTTGTGATGATTGGCGCGGATATATCATCGGTGGTTTTGCCCTGGTATGGATCGCGAATCTGTACATGAGCTTACATTTCTTATTGAGGCAGGCAATAGTAAAGGAGAAAACAGAGATTCAGGTTTTGGAACATAAAAATTAAATCTTTCAACCAGCTATATCTTTCAACCAGCTGAAAAATATAGGTGGTCTTTCATAATAGGAAACGAGTGTATTAACGTATGGCTAAGTATTCTGAAAAATCACAAAAAGTTGTTAAAAGTGCCATGCACCGCATGCACGAAGGAACATTAAAATCAGGCAGAAGCGGTAAGACTGTTAAAAATCCCAAACAGGCGATCGCCATTGGTTTATCTGAGGCAAGAGAAAAAGGAGCGAAGGTGCCTGCAAAAAAAACTACTGCTAAGAAGAGTACGGCTAAAAAAAGCACGGCTAAGAAATCGGCAACGAAAAAGCCTGCAGCAACAAAATCAGCAACGAAAAAATCGGCTGCTAAAAAATCTGCGTCTAAGAAGCCTGCGATGAAAAAGGTGGCGAAGAAGAAATCTGCTGCTAAGAAAACATCATCAAAAAAATCGAAATAATTATGTTGACGGATGAACAAAGCATTGAAGAAATCTACGAGGTAGAATTTCTATTTATCTGAACAGAACATGTAACAGATAATCCTATTCGGGTGAATGGCAAATACCGGATCCCATTCAGGACTCCACTCATTATCTTTTGATCAGAAAAGAGTAACCCAGGCATGGTCCGGGAGTCCTTATGCACAGAATGAAGGAGTCTTCAGAAGTGGCTCCTTCTTATCTGTTTCCGGGCAACCGGTTATTACCAAAAAACAATTTCTGGCTTTCTCCGGTGGCGGTAAAATTGAAAATGGAAAATAATTAAAACATTATCATACTATAAATGTATCCTGACATGACGATTGCACAAGCATCCATAGCAGACCTGTTGGTCCCAAAAAGAAAAATAAGAAAAGCTGTTAAAGACTACCGGGCTAGTGCGACGCTTGCAGATCTGGTTTATGTGAACGATGCAGATGAAGGATATACACGCAAAAAACTGAGCAGCCGTTTTGTGTATTATTTCAAGGATGAAAAGATAACTGATAAAAAAATTCTGAAAAGAATTAAGCAGTTGGTTATTCCGCCAGCATGGACAGACGTATGGATCTGCACACAGGAAAACGGGCATATTCTGGTAACAGGCATGGACGCTAAAAACCGGAAACAGTACCGCTATCATCCTGCGTGGTCTTCATTACGTGAACAAACAAAATATTATCGCCTGAGAGATTTTGCTCATGCCATCCCCGCGATCCGTGCCCGGATTAAAGAAGATCTTTGTCAGCATGGATTACCTAAAACAAAAGTACTGGCAGCTGTTATCAGTGTGATGGAATCTACCAGCATACGTGTAGGAAATACCATGTATGAAAAATTGTATGGTTCCTTTGGTTTATCGACCATGAAAGACCGGCACGTAAAAATACAAGGCAGCGAAGTTTGTTTTTCATTCAAAGGTAAAAAAGGTATTTATCACCGAATCAGTTTAAAGAGTAAGAAACTTGCACACATTATTGCTCAATGCAGAGATATTCCCGGTAAAGAATTATTTCAGTATTTCGATCACCAGGGCAATCCGCATACGATTGATTCCGGAGATGTGAATGCGTACATACGTGAAATTTCAGGTGGTGATTTTACAAGCAAGGACTTCCGTACCTGGGCAGGAACGGTGAGATGTTTGCAGGCATTCAGAAATCTTGGTCCGGCAGAAAATCAAACACAGGCAAAAAGGTTGATGAAAGAAGCGATGGATATTGTTGCGCATCAATTAGGAAATACACGCAGTGTGTGTAAAAAGCATTATATACATCCGGGAATTATGGAAGATTACGAAAATGGCAAACTAACAAAATACATTTCAAAAATCCAGGAGATCGAAACCAATTGTGAATCTGGTGCAGTGCTTACTCCTGCTGAACAGGTTTTAATCTCTATTCTCGAGCACTAAGCATATTTTATTTATAGTTTATTTTCAGCAGAGAGCCGGAGTATTTAAACTTCGGCTCTTTGTTTTTATATCATTTTATTCTGTTGAATAATATAAGCTCATCACGGATTTCTTTTGCCAGCTCAAGCGTTAAGGGCGCTTGTGAATGCAGCCGCCATTTCCAGTTATCGTGCAGTGTACCCGGGCGATTCATTTTCGCTTCAGAGCCTAGGGTCAGCATGTCCTGGACCGGCCATATCGCAAGCACTGCAACAGATGAAATAGCCTGCCGGATGAATTCTTTATTCACATTAGTTGCATCAATTTTTTTATTGAAGTACACAGAAATATTGTTCCGGGTTTCGTCTGAGGTTTCATCCTGGTACCAGCCAAGCAGGGTATTGTTATCGTGCGTTCCTGTATAAGCGATACTGTTAGGTGCATAATTATGAGGACTATGAATGCTTGCAGGTGTGTGTTCCATAAATGCAAATTGCAATATCTTCATACCGGGAAAATCAAACAGTTCCATAAGATCCCATACGGGCTGGTCAATCTCACCGAGGTCTTCAGCGATCAATGGAAGATGCTTCAATTTTTTTTCAACAGTAGTAAAAAAATCAATACCCGGTGCTTTGATCCATTTTCCATTGACAGCTGTATGATCAGTTGCAGGAATTTCGTAGTATGCGGAAAAGGCACGGAAGTGATCGAGGCGAATGATATCACACATCAGCAAGGTATGATTGATGCGTTTCACCCACCAGTCATATTCTGATTTTTTTAGTACATTCCAATTATACACGGGCATCCCCCAAAGCTGGCCGGTTTCTGTAAACAAATCCGGCGGTACTCCTGCAACCTTCGCCGGGCGCCCGTCTTTGTGCAGTTTAAAATATTCGGGATGTTTCCAAACATCACAGCTATCGTGACTGACATAAAAAGGCATATCGCCGATGAATTTTATTTTTTGATCGGTACAATACCGGCGCAAGGCATTGAGATGTTTGAAGAACATAAACTGAATGAACTTCTCTTTCTCTATTTCATGATACAATTCTTTCTTTATTTTTCGAAGCGCCTGCGGATCTTTGTTCTTGTATTCTGCTGGCCAGTCGAGCCACCAGGATCCGTGGTGATAATTTTTAAGTGAGAGGAACAAGGCAAAATCATTCAGCCAGTAAGCTTCTTTTTTGCAATAGGCAATGTATTCTGTCTGATCTGTTTT
>NZ_JBQCDF010000298.1:0-17522 GCF_051961495.1 Cytophaga sp.
AGTTTCATATTTATGTGTTTTATTGATCGTAATATTGCGATGCATTGATGCAAATTTTTTTAACAGCAACTTCCTTTATTCGTTGTATAATCGGCAAATAACTTGGTTAGGTATTTCTTCGCTTGTTCCCATTCCTTTTCATCTATACAATAGCAGACTTTTACCCCTTCGATTTCTCCTTTAATAAGACCTGCTTCTTTTAATTCTTTCAAATGTTGGGAAACGGTACTCTGAGATAAAGGCAACTCGTCTACTATATCCCCGCAAATGCAAGATTGTTTTTTGATCAGCAGATCCAGAATAGCGATGCGGGCTGGGTGAGCCAGAGCTCTTGCGTAACCAGCGATTTTGTTTTCTCGAATTGTAAATTGTTCTGATTTTGAAGTCCCCATGGTAGTCTTATATATCGTAATATTACGATATAATTAGTAGTTTTCAAAACAGAAAGTTAGAGGTCCATTCACCATTCTGAATTTATGTGCAGGACTAAGTGTTATTTATGCTCTGGTATGCATATAAGCCATGGATAAATCAGAAAAGAACTACGCTAATAGCTTATTTGTTAATTAATTAGTACTTTTTCATTCCCAGGCATAAATTTTGAAAGGCTAAACGATAGAATTTGTAAATTTTTTCATGATGGATACAGAGTTAGAACACTACAAATCGGAGAATGCCCGATTAAAGGCAGAGGTCGATTTGTTAAAGGCACAGCTACAGGCAAATCCTTATAAAGAGATGTTTGAATCATCGCCGGATATCATTATCCAGCTGGATACTTCATACAGGATTTTAATCATACATATTCCCGATGTTTCTTTTGACCGGTTAAATGCTGTTGTAGGCAGAGATATATTTGAAGTAACTCCTCTCTATGCACATGAGAAAATGGCGAATGCCCTGCAATTGGTGTTTAAGGAAGGGCAGGCAGTTAAGTATTATTCCGAAGGAGAAACACTTGGAGCTTACCGCTATTATGATAATTATTTATCACCCATAAAAAATGAAACGGGCGAGATTGTTTCTGTTTATTTCAGAAGCCGTGAAATTACCGCGCAGAAGCTTGCAGAAAAGGTGTTGCTGGATAGTGAGCGGAAACTAAAAACCGTTTATGAAAATTCCATTCAGATTTTAACGATCCTGGATCTGGATCGAAAGTTTACCTGGTTCAATAAGAATGCGTTGCTGAGAAGTCCGAGTGTATTGGGTAGGCCGCTGGTTTTGGGAACTGCCGCCGAGACGTACATTGAAGAAAGCCAACGGGCATTATTTATTTCGAATTTTAATAAAGCAGTTGCAGGCCAGGAGGTGACTTATTTGAGAGAGGTAAATCTAAAGCCGGAAATCATTTTTATAGAATATACATTGAGTCCCATCCGCGAAGATGATCTGGTAGTAGGCGTATCATTAACGGGTATGAATGTAACAAAGCATAAGAAGTATGAAGACTATCTCAAAAGTATAAATGTAGAGCTTGTCAAGCAAAATGAACGGCTCAATCAATATTCTTATATTATTTCTCACAATTTAAGAGGACCGATTGCAACATTGATGGGGCTCGTAACAATTTTTGAGCAATGCAAGGATGATCCGGTTCAGATGCAGGAAATAATTGAATTGATAAAAAAATCATCTGTCAACCTGGACACCATTATTGTTGATTTGAATACAGTACTTTCAAACAGTAATAACGAAGAAAATAATCGCACAGAAATTAATTTAAAAGAAGAATGTGCAGGAATAGCTTTTTTACTGGCTTCGCAGGTTGAGAAATCAAATACTACGTTTGTATATGATTTCAAGTGCGAAAGCATTTATTCCATCAAAAGCTATATTCATAGCATCCTGTATAATTTGATTTCAAATGCGATTAAATATAAAAGCTTACATTTAAAACCCGTGATTCATCTTTCATCGTATATAGACAACGATACAATTTGCATTGAATGTAAGGATAATGGCATTGGAATTGATATGGAAAAGTTTGGAGATAAACTATTTGGCTTTTACAAGCGGTTCCATTCACATGTGGAAGGGAAAGGCCTGGGGCTTCATCTGGTCAAAAAGCAAGTAGAAATGCTTGAGGGACGGATAGAGGTAAAAAGTGCCATCGGAGAAGGTTCTACGTTTAAAATATTTTTACCTAAATAAAAATTGGTAACTTAATAATAGATAATTATTAAAAACTATGAAAAAGATAATATTGATTGCTGCGCTGTTAACTGCAGTATTTGGTACCGTGATTGCGCAGATGATTCCTACCAGTGTTAAAATTACTGTTCGCAACGACTTAGGCGGGCTTGAAAGCGGTGTGAAAGTTTCGCTTTACAAGAACAAGGAGGATTATGAAAAAAGTGTAAATCCTGAATTTTCAGGAAGTACAGATGCGAAAGGAAATGTTTATTTCCAGAACCTGACTCAACTTAATTATTATGTAGGTGCAGAAAAGGGCGATAAGAATAATTTTGGAGCAGGAGAAAAGTTAGATGCACTTACGGCCAACCGTGTCAATAAAGTAACGATCATTATATCTGAATAAGCGGTAAAGCCGGTTTATTGTGAAAGCGAAATTTCTATGAATGAAGGAATGTTTACCGCCGAAGAAAGACAGAGACTTCTTCAAGAGATAGAAAGACTGACACATGAAAATGAACGGTTGTCTGCACGGGTTGAAGATGGAAATATTTATAAAATATTTTTTGATGCACACCCGGATGTGATCTTCAAAGTTGATTTAGACTACATCATCAGTTTTGTACACATGCCGCACCGTTCGGCAGATTATATAGAATTCATTACAAATAAAAATATCCTGGATCTGATGCCGGCAGGGTTTCACGAATCTGTCAAAACGGCTATTCAGGCAAGCATTCAGACAGGGAAACCGGTTGTGTTCCATTCGGAAGGTGAACTTGATGGTGAGTATAGATACTATGAAAATTTTATTTCCCCAATCCGGAAAATTTCAGGAGAAATAAAAGAAATATTGTTTTACAGCAAAAATATTACTGCTCAGAAGAATATTGAGCATATGCTCATTAGGAATCAGCATACACTCAAAACTATTTTTGAAAATTCAGAACAGTTTATCACAGTAATAAACCTGGACCGGAAGATAGTCTGGTTCAATAAAAAATCGCAGGAATGGAGCCCTATTATTTTTGGCAGGCAAGTTGAGTTTGATTGTGAAGCAGAGTTATTTCTGCCTGAGGAATACAGAATGAGTTTCCTCGAACATTTCAATCAGGTATTGGCTGGAAAATCTGTAAACTATATCCGGAATTATACGGTCAATTCGAAACCATTTTATCTGGAACTTTCATTGAATCCTGTGTATGAAGACGGAGTAATTACAAATGTATCACTTATTGGTGTTGATATAACCAGGCATAAAGAGAATGAAGCGTTCCTGCAAAGAGCAAATAGCGAACTGACACACCAGAATGAGCAGTTGAACGAATTCTCTTACATCATATCGCACAACCTGAGAGGGCCGATCGCCACATTGATGGGGCTAGTGGATCTTTTTGAAAATAATAATGCTCAAAATCAAACCGGAGATCCTAAGCAAGCAGAGCAGTTTGTATATCATATAAAGAAAACACTACAGAAATTAGATGCAGTAATTGTAGACTTGAATTTTGTTGTGACCAACCAGGATAACAGTGTCAGTAATTACTCACTTATTGATCTGAAAGAAGAGTGCGATTCAATTTCAGACTTGCTCTCTATTCAGATTCAAAGTTCTGGTGCCGAATTTGTGTATAATTTCAAATCGGTTCCGGTTATCTGTTCTGTTAAATCTTATATCCATAATATTTTATATAATCTTATTTCGAATGCGATCAAATATAAGCGGCACAGCTATGCGCCGCTTATTTATTTATCGAGCTATCAAATCAATGACGATACCGTTTGTATTGAATGTAAGGATAATGGAATCGGGTTGGACCTGGGGCGCTACCAGGATAAGCTATTCGGCTTTTATAAACGCTTTCATCATCATGTGGAAGGTAAAGGAATTGGTTTGCATCTTGTCAAAAAGCAAATTGAATTGCTAAAGGGAAAAATAGAAGTACAGAGTGCAGTTGATCAGGGCACAACGTTTAAAATATTTTTACCGATAAGTAAACCATAAAAATAATTGAGATGCTATATACATAATAAAAAAGTCACGCCGAAAGCGTGACTTTTTTATTATGTATATAGCAGGTTGAAATATAATAATGTTGAATTAATTAATATGCAAAGTTCGTTGCAGATTAATTGTTGTATGGTAAAGACCACTCAAAGCAGCGTACAATTTTATTTTTCTTGTAATCCTGAATCAGAATATCCGGATTCAGATTTAACAAATCAAATGCTGAATCTGATTTAGAGAAAAAACTAATCATGTAGTTATTTCCTTTTAAATCTTCAGTAATCTGTTTCTGAAGTTTCTTGTCGTCTTCCTGGACAAAAACTTTGTAGTGTGGCTTTTTCATATTGGTATTATTTACGGTTATCATCTCATAAAGTTATAGAATTCAATAAGATGAATATTTACAGGATTTGAGCAAATAATTGTATGATCGCCATAACGGAGCAATATTCTAAAGTCGCTTTCCGTGTCAGCAGGCAGGTTTCTCTTATTGAAAAAGTATTATAATATTTTTCAATTTATATGCTAAAAAAATACAGCATTAGGGGATTTTGGCGCAAATTATAATCAAGGCACATCTAAATGTTTATATTTGATACCAAGATCTGTTCAGCATGGATGCAAGCATAGAGGATTTACATAAGGAAATTGCAAGATTAAAAGAAGAGGTAGCGTTGCTGAAAGAGCCGGCAAACTTAGGCATCTATAAACTTCTTTTAGAATCTTTGCCGGATACCATCATGCAGGTAGATGCGCAGCATAGAATTGTTTTAATTCATCTGCCCAACTGTCCGGTTGAGCAAATGAATGCACTAAAAGGACTGGATGTATTTGCTGTCACACCCAGATCTGTGCATGCTAAATTAAAAGATGCCCTGGAGAAAATTTTTTCAACGGGAGAAAGCCTTGTATATGAATCCGAGGGCTATATAACGAATTCGTACCGGTATTACATCAATCATGTATCTGCTATCAAAAACGAGCGGGGTGAGACCGATTTCGCGTATTTTGTTTGCAGGGAAATTACTGTACAGAAAGTAGCGCACATGCAGGCTGTTGAAAGCGAACAAAAACTTACCGCACTTTTTGAAGGGTCTTCACAGATCATTTCCCTGTTTGATAAAGAAAGCCGCTTTATCTGGTATAATAAGGCCGCATATGAAAAGAGTTTTTTTTTATTTGGAAAACATATCGTAGTTGGCGAACGTGTTGATCAGTTTTTGAAAGAAGAATTCGGAGTCGTGTTCAATAAAAATTTTCAAAAAGTATTACAGGGTGAAATTATTACCTATAACCGGGAGTATGTGTATGAAGGCAAGCCATATTTCCTGGAGATTATGCTGCAGCCGGTATATCAGAATAAAGAATTGATAGGGGTTTCCCTGATCGGTAAAAACAACACCGAACGCATGGAATATGAAAGCAGGCTTGAAAAGGCCAACAAAGAACTGATACAACAGAACGAACAGCTGAACCAATATTCTTATATTATTTCACATAACCTGCGCGCGCCCATCGTAACCTTGTTAGGACTGATCTCTATTTTTAACCAGGTTAAAAACGATCCGGATGAAGCCGATGCGATCGTTGCACATATTACCAAGTCTGCGAATCATTTAGATACGGTAATTAAAGACCTGAATCATGTATTGACGGTTAATGATAAAAAAACTGTAATGACAGATGTGCAGTTAGATGCTGAGTTCGACATTGTACGTTTTCTGTTAAAAAAGGAGATTGAGCTTTCAGCAGCTGTGATCATTTATGATTTTTCGGGCTATCCGGTCATACATTCCATTAAAAGTTATGTCCATAATATTTTATATAATCTCTTATCGAATTCTTTAAAATACAAGAAGATAAATACTCCCCCTTATATCACGGTGTCGAGCTATAAGCATCCGTCGGGCATGGTCTGTATTGAATTTTCCGATCAGGGAATCGGCGTTGATCTGGAAAAATTCAGCGATAAATTATTCGGCTTCTATAAACGTTTTCATACTCATGTTGAAGGTAAAGGGCTCGGACTACACTTAATTAAAAAGCAAATCGACTTCCTGGAAGGACGCATTGAAGTTGAAAGCGTGGTAGGGCAGGGTACCACATTTAAAGTATTGCTTCCCGAAGAAAAATTATAAAAAGATTCACAATTAAGCCTAAGCCCCTGAAAAGACCTTTTATTTTAATAGATCAGCTTCACCGGAAATATTTTTATAACCAGGCAACCGTATTGTAAAAACGCCTGTCTTGCTCATACAACCAAAATTATTTTGTATGAAACTTTTCTATCAAACACTTTTAACACTCATCATGGGAATATTTTTTCTCATAGGTACTGCTCAGGCAGATTGCTGTAACGCTGGTTTTTCCAGCACCCGATTAGGCCAATATGCCGGCCTGTATACATTTCAATTTGAAATGAATGATTCTGTTGGGTCAGACATTCAATTTGTGCAATGGGGCTTTGGTGACGGCCTGTATTCAACGGATACAAATCCTGTACATTCATATAATTATACAGGTGAATACGCCGTAACGCTCACTGTATTTAAAAAAATGATTAATGGAATCCAGCAAAGCTGCTCAGAAACACGCATGATTCGTGTTGATGGTAACTGTTCCAATTTTATTTATTTTCAATCGAATAAAAATGTTTCTTTCATCCAGACCGCTGCTTTTGACATTGATTCTGCATCGGCGTGGGCCGCAGCAAGGACATTCTTATGGACATTCGGCGACGGACAAACATCAAACGAACAAAATCCTGTGCATAGTTATAACAGAGAAGGTACTTACACTACCTGCCTGTATCAGTTCAGAAATGATTCGGCTTTTGCAGATTCTTGCTATGTGTGTAAAACATTTGTTGTACAGGATACCTCCAGGCCTGTAGTTTGTAATGCTGATTTTTTTTACCAGCAGACAGACTCTCTTGTATCTGTACATGCTTCAGATACGCTGCATGCCTCTTACTGGTGGGTTTCAGATGACACCAGCAAACAGTATGGTAACAATGCAGTTTTCCCGGTGACTTCAAATGATTCACTTGTTATATGTCATCGTACGTATGCAGATGATTATGATTCTACTCAATATTGTGAAGACTGTAAAATTTTTTACAACAGAATTCCTGTAGATACAATACCTGCAATATGCAATGCTGAGTTTTCTTATATCGTGAATGGTTCTGCTGTTGAATTATATGCCGTGGATACAGCGGCATATTCATATTGGTCGTTGAGAATAAACGGTAATGGCCAGTTTATATATCATGGCAGCAATGTTGTAGCCTATGTACCGGCTGATGCGGATGTTGATGTTTGTCATTATCAATATAGAAGCGGAGCAAACGATAGCTGTTTTGTTTGCAAGACAATTGCCGGTTCAATGGATACTACAAAAGTATGTTCTTCCGAATTTAATTATTCTGTAAGCGGCAATACAGTTTCTTTCATCCCGGACTCACTGTCGTACAATAGCATTCACCACTGGAATTTTGGAGATGGAAGTTTTTCAAATGATTCGTTACTAGTGAACCATACATTTGATACACCCGGAATCAAACGTATTTGCCATACTACGTTCAACAGAAATTATTCCATGCAGGTGATCGATAGCTGTACAACCTGCAAGGATATTCAGATCGAAGCAGCTGAAGTGTCAGTTCATCCGAATCCTGCGGTGCAGCATGTAAACTTTAAATCTAAAGATGGGGTATTTGCTTCAATCGTGATTTATAATGTGAATGGATTAGAAATGAAAAATATTACTGACATCCATTCAAATAAATACCAGGTAAGTGTTTCGGATCTTCCGAAAGGAATGTATTACGCATCTATTGTATTGACCGATGGACGCGTTAACAGGTCCACAATTGTAGTTCAGTAAATTTTTGACTTATTTTTTTAGTCCCGCTTTTATGGCGGGACTTTTTTATTTATACGAATTGAGAAAAACCGGTATTTGTAGATTGGCATTCATATTCGTATCTTTGGATTATGGTTCAGCTTTTATATAAATGCTGAATGTTGCCTAAACACCCTCGCCACCCAATATGTAATACCTGATTTCTTTTCAAATAATCTTCGTGCTCGTTCGCAGTACATTCAAATTATTTAGTTTTTAAAGAAAGAAATCATGCTGACTATTCAGGGGATTACATACACCCATGCCAATAAAGATGTATTATTTGATAATCTGCATCTGGCACTCAACAAAAAAGAAAAGATAGCACTTGTCGGTAATAACGGATCAGGAAAATCTACCTTGCTGAAAATTATTGCCGGCGATTTAAAGCCTGCAAGCGGTAGTGTGTCCGTTGATTCAAGACCCTATTATATTCCGCAATTGGCCGGACAATATGATACCTGCACGGTTGCAGAAGTATTGCAGGTGTCCGGAAAAATTGAAGCGCTAAAAAAATACTTGCAGGAGAAGCAACAGAGGAGTACCTGGAGATACTTGCAGACGACTGGTCGATCGAAGAGCGATGCGAAGAAGCCTTGTCATATTGGGGATTGAAAGATATGAACCTTATGCAGGAAATGGCTACGTTAAGCGGCGGACAGAAAACAAAAGTTTTTCTGGCAGGTATTGCTGTTCATAAGCCTGAATTTATTCTGATGGATGAACCCAGCAACCATCTGGATCAGCAGAGCAGAGAAGTGTTGTATGAATGGATACAAACAACGGCTTCTACACTCATTGTTGTGAGCCATGACAGAATGCTGTTGAATTTGCTTCATACAACATTAGAATTGTCTGCTGCCGGAATAACGTTCTATGGAGGTAATTATGATTTTTATGCAGAACAGAAAAGTATAGAAAACAATGCATTGCAGCAGGATATCAAAAACAAGGAACGGACCTTGCGGAAAGCAAAAGAAATAGAACGCGAAACGATGGAACGTCAGCAAAAGCTGGATGCCCGCGGAAAGAAAAAGCAGGAGAAGGCTGGTCTGCCGACTATTTCGATGAAGACGTTCAAAAACAATGCAGAAAAAAGTACGGCCCGTACGAAAGATGTTCATACGGAAAAAATTCAGTCTGTTGCTCAGGAGTTAACACAGTTAAGGAACGAATTACCGGATGCAGATAAAATCAAATTCAGCTTTGATCAATCCCGTTTGCATACAGGTAAGGTGTTGATCAGTGCCAGCACCGTTAATATGATGTATGCCGGAAAAGCACTTTGGAAAGAACCCCTGACATTGGAGATACTAAGCGGCACACGTACGGCTTTAAAAGGGAACAACGGATCCGGTAAAACAACATTAGTAAAAATTCTTCTCGGTCAATTGCTTCCTCATGCAGGAACTGTTCACAAAAGTTCAGACCGCATCTTGTACATCGACCAGGAATATTCTGCCATGAATCAACCACGAAGTGTTTATGAGCAAGCCGTACTTTTCAATACTTCCGGTTTGCAGGAACATGAACTCAAGATCCGGTTGAGCCGGTTTTTATTTCACAAAGACTCATGGGATAAAAGCTGCACTGTATTGAGTGGAGGCGAACGTATGCGGTTATTGCTCTGTTGCCTGACTATAACTGCCAATGCGCCGGATATGATTATCCTGGACGAACCAACCAATAACCTGGATCTTCAGAATATTGCGATATTAACTGCAGCTCTTAACGCGTACAAAGGTACACTGCTGGTGATTTCTCATGACGCATATTTTCTGCAGCAGATTGGCGTGGAAGAGGTAATAGAACTGAAAAATTTATAAGATGGAATACGCTCGGATTAAATTTTAAATAAAAAGGCTGCTGTATCGTAAGATGCAGCAGCCTTTTTATTTTTTAATAATTATTCCATCAGCTCATGTTGAACCAATTCAAAACTTTTAGGTGATATGGCAATTTCTCCGGTGTAGGGATTGTCCATCATTACAATTAAAAAGATCATAGTGCCGATGAAGAATGCACACATACCTGTTAAGAGCATTTGTACCTTGAAGCTTTCCATGATCAGGAACCAGAAAAATGAAATACACATCAATGCTCCTGTTACGCATACCAGCCATATAGTTGGAGGAAGTGAGTTGCCAATGCTCATCATGCGCATTCTCCTGAGCATAACCAGCTCATTAAATTTTCCTACAATTTCTGCCATCAATATTTCTTCCGTTGCGTTGGCAGGTTTAAAACTATATAAGTTTTTCTGCATGGGAGATAAATGATTGAATGTACCTTTTGGCGTTTCACCTTTTTGCTGCAAAGGCCAGTCCTTTTGAATGACTTCATTGGTATAATCTTTCAAGGCAGTCTGAAGTTGTGTGCGCGTAGGTTCAGGCAGCGCATCCACATCTCTGTATAATGCCCCTACGGTTGCTGCTTCAAGAGATACTTTTTCTTCTATAGATTCAAAATTTTCCCACGTGCCTACTGCAACCAGACCAAGCGTAATACCATAAAATATTCCCAGGGCAGACATGAAGAAGGAAACCTGGTCATTGCGGTCCTGTCCATAAGCATATTTGGTATGAAAGGTTTTTCTGGAAATATATAAACCCAGAAGACCAAAGGAAGGAAAGAACCCTGTAATAAGAAGAAATGAAAGAACCGGAGGAAGATTGAAAAACCAATACAACATCATTTTAGACGGGATAAGTGAAATGTTGGAATAAAAATAAGTAAAACTTGGTTATATCAGAAATGGGTACTTGTAAATCAGTGGAATTTATTGGATAATAGACAGATTGAGAAACGTCATAACTTATAATACAGATGAGCTACAGAATTGCCGAATATTTTTGTTTGAATCAGATACTGACTTTTCGGGTATGTGATAATTTTAATGAATATATAAACTATTAAACCTCTACTGTTATGAAGAGAATCAAGTGTATTGTTGCCGGTTTTTTATTGCTTGCTGGCGTGCAAGCCTTTTCGCAAGAGATCGTTTTAGAATCCGGTGATTTAAGTTTTTTAAAAAACGAAAGTAAAATCCGCGTTGAATACGACTACAGCAATGTAAGTGTAGGTGAGTATGCCAAAGAAGAAGATTATATTAAAATGAAAGTTGACGAAGCGGAAAAAAATAAACCTGGCAGTGGGGCTACTTGGCTGGCTGCATGGAAAGGGGACCGTAAGAAAACTTACGAACCAGCGTTTGAAGCGAAGCTTACTAAAAAAACGGCTCCGTTAAATTTCAGCAGTTCAAATACAAACACGAATGTGACTCTTATTATAACGGTTACTTTTATTGAGCCGGGATTTTATACAACCAGCATGATTCAGAAAAGAGCTGAAATCAGTGTAATATATACATTTGTTGATTCTAAAAATCCGGAGAAAGTACTTGCCAAGCTTTCTGGCCAGCATCTTAAATCGGTGATTGCAACGTATGATCTGGAGCAGAGGATGAAAGGGGCATATGAAAAAGCAGCGATAGAATTAGCAGACCTGATTAAAAAGTAAGATCTGTAACACTTTAAAATAAAAAAACGTCCCGACATCCCGGGACGTTTTTTTTATTTTAAATGTATGTATTAATTCTACCGAATGGATATTTTTTGTTACAGGCAGCGGATAAGACAGAAACACTGTGGCTGGCGCCAATTGGGCCACAAGGCTATCTGTTAAAACCAATCAGGCCTAATGGCTCATATACCTGTTTGTTTTGCAAGGCATTAATAAAACCTTCGGGATTTCGCTCATACATTTCCTCGATATTCAGGTTGTAGCCGATATGTGCATGCGGAATGTATTTTTTAATTCCTTCAAAAAATATTTTCTGTTCATCATCTCCGTTGCAATCAATAGCTATACATCTGTTGTCCCTGGTGTATAGCTGAAAGTGATAGGTTTTATAAAGTGTGACAATATACCAGATCGTGTGTTTGACCGTAATAGGTTTTATCCAGACAATATTTTCGGGCGTTGATTTTATTGTTTTTAACCAGAAGTTACCGGCGAAAGAATGACTTCTTATAAAGAAGTAAATGCCAGGCACCAATAAGACCGAACTTGCCGCAATGGTAGGCCATGAAGAACGGGAAACACCATAAGCAATACCAAAAATACACAGGCCGATGTATACCAGGCGCGCCAGGTTTACAGCAAATACCGATGTTTCACATTTGCTTTTTATAAAGTCTTCGAATGGTTCGTCTGAATAAAAGGTTTCAGGAAGGCATTTTATAATGCCTGCAACCTGTTCTTCTGTAAGATTTCTTGCAATAAGTTTGCTGAAAATAGTATCATTACTGCTGCCTTTTCGTTTTTCGTCAAGCGCGAAAAACCAATGGCGCTCCTTATCATAATTTAATTCGGCTGCTGATGGTTCCAGAATAGCAGTATCAAGATTTCTGTTTTCAAATTCGTTTAACAGGACAGCGCGGGCTTCTTTGGTTAAACCATTTTTTTCAGTTGCAGCAAAGTGCATGAGTTTTTCATCAGACATGGCCGCATAATTCTTTTTTAGTTGTTCAATATTGGTCATTTGACAGATAGTTCGTACACGATTGAATTGACAGGAATAAAGCTGACGGATTATTGCTGATTAAATGGTGTTTTTAACCTCCATTTCCAGATCAAGCCATTATCGGGATCGTTAATGTCTTCCGCTTTTTCAAAGCCACATTTGGTAAGTACTTTCGTGGAAGGAGTTTCGTGGCCCAAGGTGTGTGCAAGAATAATTTTTACGTCTTTATTTTTGAATGCATTTTCAATTAATCCTTTTGCCATTTCGGTCGCAAGTCCTTTGTTTCTGTATGCAGGTGCAATTTCATAGCCTATTTCAACAGCTCCGTCTTCGGGTTTGCCTTTATAGCCACCGCTGCCGATCAGCTTGTTTTCTTTTTTATAAACAGGGAAGTAGGTCCACCAAAGATCTTCATCCGGATTAGCAACTAGTTTGTCGAGTACATATTGAAGAGCAAATGAGCCGAATTCTGTCCAGTGATTATCAATGCTTACGTGCAATGCTGCAGCGAGCTGTTTGTCGCCTGCAAGGGCTTTTTGCAACAGGTCAATATTGGCAGGGATAAGTGTTAGGTTTTCTGTTTCGATTGTCATAGGGGTTTGGTATTCATGAGCCGAATATGCAAAAAAAATATTTATCGAACGGTAATGATAACAAAATATATGCAATCATCTTAAGTAGAAGTAAAGTTATCGTCCAGTTCAGGTGCGGCTAAGGCAGATTCCGGGCGCCAGTGGAGGCTGGATTAAATAAAAAAACAGCCACATTGATGCGGCTGTTTTTTTATTTAATTAGTTGGTATGTTCGTTAAGCAATTTCAATCATTCTCGGTTCTTTGGCTTTCTCTTTTTCTTTTTTCGGAATCTGCAGATACAATACTCCGTCTTCATATTTCGCTTCGATCTTTTCGATATCAACGATATCTTTAGGAAGCGTGAATGAACGTTCAAAAGACTGATAGCTGAATTCTCTCGTTGTATATTGGGTACCTTGCTGATCTTCTTTTTCAGTAGTTTTTTCAGAACGGATCGTGAGAACATTTCCGTCTACTTTAATACTGAAATCTTTTTTATTCATTCCGGGAGCAGCAACTTCAACAGCGAAATTTTCAGGTGTTTCTTTTATGTTCACTGCCGGAACAGTTGTATTTGTTTTAGAATAGTCTGTAAGACCCCAGTTATACGGATTGCGGCTTAACAGTTCGTCGAAAATAAATGGAAAGTTTCCATTTCTTTTTACAAGTGTCATAATTACCTCCTTTTTATTAATGGTTTTTAAACGTATATCTGTTGTAAAACAAATCAAATACCAAGGGGTTAACGAAGTGGTAATACTGTAAAAATTTCAGCGTATGAATTAATTTTATGTATAAAAACTGAAAAAATGGCCGAATTTTAAAGACATTTTTTCAGTTTGTGATCGTAACCTCTCAGACTGGGACTGGAGTCAGGCGGGAATTCCGACGGGTTGGATATCAGAACTGATTATTTGCAGTTCGGAAATACTCCATCTGACTTCCGGACTACGATGGAGTACTTCCGAAGTCCGGGGAGGCAGATATTGCTCTTGCCCTTGTCGGAGTTCCCGGAAAGCAATTATGTGTTAATGGAAAATATCATTTTCCGGGTCTCCGACAAGCTGTTGGCTAAAAGAACCAATACTTCATATATATGATAAATAAAAATGATATTTTATTTAAGTAGAGGATCTCTGGCTTGTCGGAGACCCAAGAGGAATCATCCGGCCATTGTGTATTTTCAGAGGTCTTGGAACTCCGACAAGGGGCTGTGACCGGCACCTGTTGTTGATGTTAGAAGATGGTAACCCCGAAAGCAATTCCTATAAAAATATTATTTGCGCGGAAAGGAATTGAATGGAAAGGTTGATTGTCATACGTAGCTGTTATTTCTTCATGTTTTTTTATTTTAGTATCGGTACTCTTTGAAATAAAATGAGAAGAATCTGAGTAGGAATGTTGTATCAGTTGAAGACCGCCACTTTGAAATAAGGGGATAAAGTACGAAACAAATAACTGAACACTCATTTTTGTTTTATATGGATTGGTACAGAAAACAATTTTGGGTTGAATACCAATTTGATTTTGTTTGTAATTGATGGCAAGTCTGTCCGAGTGATATACATGCTTTACTATTCCATAAGACGTTGAATACGTAGGGCCAGCTTCTTTTCCCAGAAGATAGATGGTTGTATTTGTATTGTCAATATTCCCGAGATTACCGCCGCTAAAACTAAACGCAGTTATATGTAAAGAAGGTCTTAAAATCCAGGTACAATTTGCTATCCGTTCCCGCAATTTTTGGCTTTGATGTCCCAGATATATATTCCTTCCGTAACCGACAGAATAGTAAGCTCCCTGGTATGTGGTGTTGAAGCCAGTAGTAAAGTTTATCACATAAAAAGGTTTTGATATGTCCAGTCCAAATGAAAGTTGGGGTGATTGTCCGGAAAGCAACCGGTCACTGTTTCCGGTGAATACATGAGATGTTCTAACGCCATTCACATCCATTGTTTCATATGGAAAGCTGATATTCATATTGGCGGTATGGTTTGTTGTAGATACCATGCCTAATCCAAAAAATAAGAGTGTAATCTTCGGGCCGAATTGAATCGGAAAAGAATGTTCGCGTCTTAATTCATTCCGTTGGCTTACCTGAGCGGAAACAATGGTAGAGGCAGAAAACATGAATATAGTTGATACTGCTATAATGTATTTTTTAAAAATCAAATATTGTTTCATAACAGCGTATACTAAAATTATGTCTGCGTTAATGATCTGTACCAATCAGGATATGAAGGAAGAAATGAATGCCAGTATGATTGAGGTATCCAGATTGGACTGTATATACAAGTTAACTTTTTATAGTTTAATGTATTTATATATACATGCATAAAACCATCAGAACTAAGAAAGTCTATATTTTTTCTCTATGAATTAATATTCTTTCTATATAAAGGAGTGAAGCAATGCTTCGCCCTGTATTTTCTCTTACAATTTCTCGACCGTGTCGGCGAAGAAATGCAGGGAAAGATCTCACTGGCGCCAGGTGGGAATTCCGGCGTGTTGAATGTCGGAACTAATTATTCGTAGTTCAGAACTACGCTGCCGTACTTAAGAGGTACAACGCCGGACCTAAAAGGTACTCGATCGTACCTCCGAAGTCCGATGAAGTAGTTCTGAGGTTCTTCGTCGGAGGTCTTTACTACTTTGCAGGACTTCCGAACTACGTCGTCGGACCTTTTTACTACTACGTCGTAGTTCCGAACTACTTCATCGGACTTCGGAACTACGATGGGGCAGTTCCGAAGTCTGTGGAGGTAGATATTACAGCAACTGGATTTTTTTGCTCCATATCGGATTTTCCTTTGTATGAAAACGGATTACAAATCCATTTTATCTGGCTTCGGTTCGCCGCGGCGAATGCAAATTCCGGAGAGCGGGCCGTCTCTGGCGCTAGTCTGAGTGATAGCGAGTCCGCCGCGGCGGAAGTGCTTATTATTTTCCAGTCTCTGACTGGCTTATATTTTTGTAATATGCAGTCAGAGACTGCCAAATGGTGGACACTAGTCCCCGCTGCGCTAAGACTGGCGCCAGGTGGAGACGAATGATGGACAGACTGATGCCAGATGAAATATTCTTTGATGTCTCCGACAAGCTGTGTTTGTCAAGCACAGGTTATGCTATTATATTCATTTAAATGATTGTACAGCTCTTTTTATATACGGCTCTCTAACGAAGGTTTATCGGAGACCTAGGAAATGACAGTTATTCATGAAATAGCCTTTTGGTTGCCTTGAGAACTCCGACAAGGGCGAAGAAATCAACTAGCTACCAAACAATCGGAAAAAAAGTTTAAAAATAATTATCTTAGGTTTTAATAAACAAAATCTATGAAAGCATTTTTAATTACTTCTGTTTTTATTTTTTCAAATATTCTTGCGCTAGCACAAAGTATTAAGTCTTTGAATTATGCACACATGTATCATTTTTTTAATGATACTATTATTGTTGCTACAAGTGAATTCAATATAGAAACATCTTCTTACAATATTATACTTGGCAATTTGGAGAATGATCAAGAAAGTATACTTAATTATAAAAATGAATCTCTGTCTACACTTCAGTATCCCACATATATAAAATCTCATGGTAGTTTCTTTTTAATAAAAGTGGATGCGGATACTTATAAAATATTGAAATATCTGCCAGATGCACAATTAGACGTGTCTTTTGGTGTAAGAGGAGAAATAACTATTGTAATACCTACAAAAAAGGAAGTTGGTATTTTCTCGTTTACAAAAAACAATCAGGATGAATTGTATGTATACGGAGACTTTTTGGGAGAAGAGGGATTTCGGAAAGTTTTTATAAACAAATATTTATGTAACGGAATTATGGATGGTACATTTGGGGACAAAGGTGTTGTAGTTTTAGAGAATGATCCTGCAGTTTTAGGAGTCAAAAATGTCTCAATATTGAAGGATGGTATTGTTGTGGTTATGGAATACGCTGCTAAAATTGAAGGGAAAATGAAAGTAATTTACAATCTGACAAAGTTGGATAATAAAGGTAATGAAGTTGCTTTTACTTTTAATTATGAATCACACGTAATGGCAATAGAAAATGATAATCATGCAATGTATGTGTTTTGTAAACATAAGGTCGTTATGCTGGACTTGAATTTAAAGATAGTTAAAGAATATGAAGGAATAGAAAATAGTGTTATGTCAAGAGCGATTGCCGGAAACGGATTAAAGAAAAATTTAATTGTAGCAAATAGAGGAGTTCTTTCTCAATCCTCATTCAATTCTGTTATATATGAATTAAGCGATAACGCAACTATATATTACGAACCTGTTTCAGATAATCTAAAATTATTTATTGTTGATTATTATTATGCAAATGATGAATTAAAATTGTTGTGTGCTGTC